>JAPULF010000262.1 GCA_027295245.1 Planctomycetota bacterium | reverse complement strand
TTGCGGTCTCCATCTCCGGTTCATCCATTCTCGAGATTCGATCCGACTTCGATTCGGCAATTGATCTCGGCGCCGATCTGATCGAACTCCGGCTGGATCTCATGCCGGGAGTCAGCAACGACGAGATTCGCTCGCTCCACGAACCCAATCGCGTGCCCGCACCGTTGATCCTGACGATCCGCTCCGTCGAAGAAGGCGGGCAGTGGCAAGGTGAGGAATCCGACCGGCTGAACAGGCTGATCGAGCTGAGCCCGATCGCCGAATACGTCGACTTCGAGATGAACGCGTGGCGGGCGTCAGAAAGCACCCGCCGGGAACTGACCGCCGCGCTTCGATCGTCCGAAGGGCAAATCGACCCGGACACTTCGGCCGCAGCGCCGCCAAGGAAACTGATCCTGTCCCGGCACGATCATCGATCGCGCCCGCCGACTCTGCATTCCGATCTGCTCGCCATGTGCGACGAAACCCTCTGCGATGTCCCAAAGCTGGCTTGGCGGGCCCGCACCGTTCGTGACAACTTTGAGGCATTCGAATTGATGCGCGACAACCCGCGCCGCGCCATCGTCATCTGCATGGGCGAGCCGGGCACCATCTCGCGCATCCTCGCCCGAAAATTCGGGGCGTTCGCAACCTTCGCATCGGCATCGCGAGACCGCGCCACCGCCCCCGGTCAACTGAGCGTCCAGGACCTCGCGACCATCTACCGCTGGCAGTCGATTGACCATAAGACAACCGTCTATGGCGTGGTCGGCGACCCCGTCACGCACTCGCTCGGCCCCGTCGTACACAATGCCGCGTTCTCGAGGGCCGAACGCAATTCCGTATACGTGCCCCTGCCGGTCGGACCGAGCTACGAGGCCTTCAAGGCATTCATGGTCGAGTGGCTCGCCCGGCCGTGGCTCGACCTTCGCGGAGTCAGCGTCACGGCCCCGCACAAGGAAAACGCCCTGCGCTATCTTCGCGAACACGGGGGACAAATCGACGCACTGGCGAACCGAGTCGGCTCGATCAACACCCTTACCGTCGACGGCGACACGATGGTCGGACGAAACACCGATCACGACGCCATACTCGCCGCCGTCCGGGACGAGTTGGGCTGGACCCGCGCCGATTGGAATGGCAGGACTGTGGCGGTCCTCGGCGCCGGAGGCGTCGGGCGAGCCGTCGTGGCCGCACTGACCGCGACCGGCGCTAGGGTCACGATTTTCAACCGCACCCTCGAAAAGGCCGAGTCCCTGGCGCGGGATTTCGATTGCCAAAATGCCCCTTGGCAGGACTGCACCACCTTCGAGGCCGATCTGCTGGTCAACTGCACCACGCTCGGGCTTTGGCCGAACGCCGACGAAAGTCCGATTCCGGAACAATGCCTGAAGAGATTCGGGGCCGTTTTCGACACAATTTATAATCCATTGAAAACGCGACTGTTACGCGACGCCGCGGCACACGGCTGTCAGGTAGTGAACGGATTGGCAATGTTCCTGCGGCAGGCTGAGGACCAGTTCCGAGGTTGGACCGGCCGGGCCGACATGTTGGAAACCATGCACCGGGCCGCCCGAACCGCCTTGGGACAATCCGCCGTTTGATCCTCCGGGACGCCGACGCCGATCAACGCTTGACCGGATTGACCCGGTTCATGGTTGCTGCCAAGATGCTACCTTGAGTCCGGACCGGAATGTCAATCAAACACGGAGATTGCCGTGCCCGTCGCCAGCGCGATGAAACTTCTGTTTTGCTCTGACCTGCACGGGGACGCTCCGAACTATGCCCGCCTCCAGGCGGCGGCAGCCGAGTTGCGCCCGGATCTGATCATCCTGGGGGGCGACATGCTTCCGGACGATACGGCCCTCGCGCCTTCCGAGATGGGGCTCAACCAGCCGCGATACGTTCGTGAGACCTTCCGCCCGATGATCGCCCGGCTTCGCGAAGCCGCCGGCGGAGCACGCGTGCTGTTCGTCTTCGGAAACCACGACTGGGGCAGCAGCGTCACCGCCGTCGCCGAACTTGCCGACGAGAAGCTGCTCACGGTCCTGAATCTCGAAACCCCCACCGAAGTGAACGGGGTGGTCTTCGTGGGCTACCCCCATACCCCACCCACACCCTGGTACGTGAAAGACTTCGAACGACTCGACGAAATCGGGGACCGGCCGCCCCTGCTGGGAGGGGCCAAGTGGGACCCCAGATTCTCCCGAGTCCTCACGCACGGAGCCGCCGTGCTTTTCAGCAAACTGCCGACGATCGAGGATGACCTGTCCGAACTCGCCGCACCGCCCAATCCATGGGTCTTCGTCGCACACGCCCCGCCTTTCGGTTGCGCCTTGGATCGTACGTACGGCAACAACGCATACGGTTCCCACGCGATTCGACGGACAATCGAACAACACCAACCTCTTTTATCGCTGCACGGGCATATTCACGAGTCACCCCGCGTCAGCGGCGAATTCAAGCAACAATTCGGCAAGACGATCTCAGTCAACGTCGGACAGGGTCTCGGCTCTCTCAGCTATGCGTCCATCGAAATCGACGTGCCGGCCTGCAAAGTCACCAAACTCGAACATAGGCAACAGTCGTGAACCTGGTTCTTGTGGGCTACCGCGGAAGCGGTAAGACGACGGTCGGCCCACTGCTCGCCGAGAGACTGGGCTATCGGTTTCTCGACCTGGACACGAAAATCACCGAGGCCACCGGTCGCCCGATTCGGGACATCTTCGAAACCGAGGGCGAAGAAGGCTTCAGGGTTCACGAATCGCATGCCCTCAAATCCATTCGAAGACTGGACCGGCACGTCATCGCGCTCGGCGGCGGGGCCTTGGACCATCCCGACAATCGCGTAATGGCCCGACGTCTCGGCCGCATCGTCTGGTTGCGGGCGCCGGCCATCGTGCTCTGGTCGCGGATCTCCGGTGACGAATCTTCGACCCTCAATCGGCCGGATCTGACCCCCACCGGCGGCCTGAAAGAAGTCGAATCCATTCTCGCAAGGCGAGAACCCATCTACAGGCACGCCGCCAAGCACGTGGTAGACACGGTTTCGATGAAGCCCTCGGAGGTCGTGGATGCCATAGAGCTTTGGTTCCAGGCTGACGACACCGAACACGAATAGGTCCGTCACCGGGCTGGGAAGGATCCCCCGAATTGGACGCATGGTTCGTCACTGTCGTCGCGATATTCGGTGCGATCGTCGGAAGCTTCCTGAACGTCGTGATCTTTCGCCTCCCGCGCGACCTATCGGTCATGCGACCGGTCTGGTCGTTCTGTCCCCATTGCAACAATCGCATAGCCGCCGTCGACAATATCCCCGTTCTCAGTTGGCTCTTTCTGCGCGGACGATGTCGGAACTGCTCGGCCCCCATCTCCGATATCTACCCCCTGATTGAGTGCCTGACGGCCCTCGTGTTCGTGATGACCTGGGACGGGCTGCTGAACGACCGCGTGGTCTCGACGATCAGCGCCGAAACGCTAGCAGCGGATTGGCCGATCGTCGTCGCCTACCTGGCTCTTTTCGCCGGCCTACTGGCCACCGCAACGATGGATATCGAATCCTACATGATCGATATCCGCATTTCAGTCTTCGTGATGATCATCGGCGTGGCCGGTCACATCGCATGGTGGGGCAAGATGGACCCGGCACGATGGACGGAAACGACGATCGACGGGGCCTATCTGCCGGCGGCACTTTGCCTCGTCGGAGTGGCCATGGGTGCGACGTGGGCGTTAACCGCGCTCGTCGCGTCGCGGTTCCGGCGACGCGATAATGACAATGGCGTCTCTATTTCACAGTCAGAGACGGAATCCGAAGACAACACCGAAGCGACCGCACAAGAGGACGAATCGTTGCCCACGGCGTACATCTCGTCAGGCGCCAAGGCCCGTTTCCGGCCGATTCCCATACTGCTGCTCGTCGTGATTATCATCGGGCTGACACTATGGAGCGCATTCAAACCCGACCGGACCATCGGCGAGATGGGTTTCGGAAGCGGGCAGCGCGGTCTCATCGCCTCGGCCGTCTTCATGCTCGTTCTCATCCTCGCCTCCATGGTGCGGCGCCAGGCGGACGAACAAATCGCCGAGGAACTCGAGGCAGAGCGTCACAACGCACGTTCGATGGCGTGGGGTGAATTCGCCCATTTCATACCGGCACTCATGG
>JAPULF010000261.1 GCA_027295245.1 Planctomycetota bacterium | reverse complement strand
GGCACTTCGGCCAGTTCGGTAAGCCGGGGATCGGATACGGGGTTGAGGGGCTGATTGAACAAGTCCGGCACATTCTGGGGACGGATCGAACGTGGGGTGCGGTCCTGGTGGGTGCGGGGCGGCTGGGGAATGCCCTGGCACGGTACAAGGGGTTCGAGGCCAAGGGCATCCGGCTGGTGGCGGTGCTGGACAATGACCCGGAGTTGATCGGGTCGTCTCTGGGGCCCGAGTGCAGCCTGAGGGTTCGGGGTTTCGATGATCTGGAAACGGTGGCGTCCGAGGACAGCGTACTGTTGGGGATCGTCTGTGTGCCGGCGAAGGTTGCACAGGAAGTGGTGGATCGGCTTGTAGCGGCGGGGGTGAAGGGCATACTGAATTTCGCCCCCGTTGCGTTGTCCGCGCCCAAGGGCGTTGCGGTTCGGGGCGTAGACCTGGCGGTACAACTCGAGCAGCTTTCGTTCCAGGTGAGCGGGGTGCTCGAAGAAGAGCGTTCCTAGAACAAGTTCTATCCTGTTGTAGCGTTTCGGAGCCGATTCTTTCTGGAGGATCTTTCGACCCGGACGCTACACGGCGATCGAAAGCGTTATGGAGGGGGGATGGGATTGGCGGATTCTCCGGCCGGGGATCAGGCGTTGCCTATGAAATCGGGAACTCAGTCGATCGAGCAGTATTACCGGTATTGTCCGGACGCGCCGCAGATACACATTTCCGATTCGGTGTGTTTCGGTCGGCAGCGCGTGGCCTATCCCCCGTGCAAGGATTGCCAGTTCAATTACGCAAACCAGGACAGACAGCCGGGCATGGAGTTTTTCGATCTGTTGCCCGCGAAGAGGAGAGAGGAAAGCCCGTCGATGATGGACACTCTGTTCAAAGCCTACGACGTTCGGGCCAAGTATCCCGAGCCGCTGAATGAGGCGGCGGCGTGGAGCATCGGCAATGCGACGGCGCAGTTCCTGCGGGCATCCCTGCAAGGTGTGGAGCGGAGCAGTCCGGAAGCGAACACGCTAGTGGTGGGTTGTGACATGCGTCGCAGCAGCCCGTCGTTGCGCGGCGGTTTCATTGCGGGCGCGCGGGCGGCCGGGGCGAACGTGATCGACATCGGCATGATCGACACGTCGCAGATCGTGTTCGGGGTGAATCACTTTCATGCGGGTGGCGGCGTCCAGGTGACCGCCAGCCACAATCCCGCCGAATACAACGGGTTCAAGATTTGCGGGAAGAAAGGGCGTCCGGTCGGGCAGGAGACGGGTTTGCAGGAGATCTGCCGGATCGCCTCGAAGGTGGCGCGGCACGAAACGTCGGAGTGCGGCTCGCTGCGACAGGAAGACCTGTCCGAATCGTACAAGGAGTTCGTTCGCGGGTATCTCAAGCCGACGCGGCCGCTGACGATTGCCGTGGATGCCTCGAACGGCATGGCAGGTCGCTGGTTTCCGATTCTGTTTAACGACGTCGAAGCGTTCGAGGTGATCAAGATCAACTTCAAGCACGACGGGACGTTCGTACACGAGCCCAATCCGTTGGTGGATGCCAATCTGGAGCAGACCCGTGAGGCGGTCCTCGAACACAAGGCCGACTTCGGCGTGTGCTTTGACGGGGACGCGGATCGGCTGATGGTGGTGGATGAGAAGGGTCGGATCGTGCGCTGCGATTTGCTGACCGCGGTGTTGGCGGGATACTTTTTGCGGTCGCAACCGGGTGGGACGGTGGTCTTTGACCTTCGATCGAGCCGAGCGGTCCGGGAGATGATTGAAGAGGCGGGCGGCACCCCGCGGCGCGAGCGGGTGGGTCACGCGTTTATGAAGCAGGCGATGGCCGAGAGCGACGCCGTGTTCGGTGGCGAGCTGAGCGGGCACTTTTATTTTGCCGACAACTGGTACTGTGACTCGGGGATGCTGGCCTTCGTCCACCTGGTCAATCTGATCAATCAGCACCAGGAGCCGCTTTCGAAGATTCTCAAGCCGGCGCGTCGCTATGCGGCATCGGGCGAGCGGAATTTCGAGAACGAAAAGAAAGACGAGACCATCGAGGCGCTGGGTCGTTTGTACTCGTCGGCCGAAGTGGATCATCTGGACGGGATTACGGTTCAAGAGGCAGACTGGTGGTTCAACGTGCGCAAGTCGAACACCGAGCCTCTGTTGCGGCTGAACCTGGAGGCCAAGACCAAAAAGGCCATGCAGAAGCACCTGGCCGAAGTCGCGCAACATCTGGGCAAACCGGTGGCCCATTGATGAATCCGTCGAGAAATCTCTGACGGAACAACGGAGCCGAAACAAGAAGGTCGGATAAGAGCGGGTCGAATCCGAGTCCTGAACCCCAGCCTGAACACGAGCGAAATGGTCGAGCAACTTCACGAGAATCTGAGCAACGGCGTGGAATGGGCGGCCGAGCCGGTCCCGGACCGCCACACGGTAAATCTGAAGATTCGCGTGTTTGCGGGGATGGCCAACGAGCCGCCCGAGCGGCTGGGGCTGGCTTACCTGGTGCAGGAAACCATCACCAAGGGGACCGAGCGTCGCAGCGGTCGGGAGCTTTCGGACGCTTTCGATGCCATCGGAGCGTCGCAGAATTCCTGGTCCGGCCGCGAATCGACCAGTTTCTTCTGTACGTGCCTGCCGGAGTTTCTGGAAGAGTCGTTGCGGCTTCACGCGGAGTTCCTGCGGACTCCGACGTTTCCGGAAGAATCGTGTTCGGTAGCAGTGGAACTGTCGCGGCAAGAGATCGATGGGCTGTCCGACGAACCCAGGGAGCTTTGCGACAAGCTGCTGAACCGTCAGGCGTACGGGGCGAAGCTGGGGCGGCATCCGTTGGGCGAGAAGGCGACGCTGGATCGAATCACGCGGGACGGGATGGTGGAATTCTGGCGGGAGCATTATTCGGCGGCTCGGATGCAGGTGACCCTGGCCGGGCCGATCGAAGTGGATCGCGTCCGATCGTGGATCGAAGAGATGTACGACGGCTTCGGGAGTTCTCAATCCGCGGGGCGCGAGCCGGTGGCGCTTGAGTTCGAGGCCCGGCAGACCCATCAGCAGCAGGACACCGAACAGGAACAGATCGGTATTTGTTTTCCGGGCGTCAGCGCGACGTCGGAGGAATACGCAACACAGC
>JAPULF010000260.1 GCA_027295245.1 Planctomycetota bacterium | reverse complement strand
AATCGACCGGGCTCGAACAGGTCATCGTGCGAGGTGCCGCCCTCAAGAAAAACCTGGCCCGCGTGGTGTTCTCCGACGTGCCCAACCGGCCGGGCATGGCCAGCATGATCTTCACCCGGGTGGGGGAGGGCGAGATCGTCGTGGACGACATCATTCAGGTGATCCACCCGCCCGGAAACAGCGCCGACCTGAGTTTCACGATCGACGGCGACGACATCGCTTCGGCCCGGACGATTGGTGAATTGCTGCTCGCCGACCTTCCCGGCGCGAAGCTGGAAATCAGGGAGCGTTTGAGCAAGGTCTCCGTCGTCGGAGTCGGCATGCGGACGCACACTGGCGTGGCATCACGCATGTTCGAGGCCCTTCATCAAGCCTCGGTCAACATCGAAAACATCAGTACGAGCGAAATAGTCATAAGCTGCGTCATCAACCAGGACGACGGCGATACGGCCTTGCGGGCGGTCCACGCCGCGTTCCGTCTTGGCGAGGCCCCTTCAAACGATGCAGCGGCGATTCCCGGGGCGTCATAGCCCGAATCCGGCAAACTGCATTACAATGCGGGCCCTCGGTTGGGGTCACTGGATCGCAGCATGTCGCGACTCGGTGTCCGCTCACGTCTCCGTCGGCGCGTTGGGCTCTTCGTTCTCGTAATTGCGCTGGCGGTTCTATCCGCGCTCGATCACGCCGGCGTCTTTGGCTACCGCGGTGGCGATCGAATGCGCTACGACGGCGCGATTGCGACCGTGACGCGCGTTGTGGACGGCGATACGCTCGACGTTGACCTTCCCGACGGCCACCGAGCGGTCACGCGCATTCGGCTTCGCGGAATCGACTGCCCCGAAATCGCCCACGGGCCCGACGGGCAGGACGATCCCTACGGCCCGGAGGCCGCGGAATCCGCGCTCATTCTCGTTCTCGACAAGCGTGTGCGTATCGCCCTCGACCCCATGCGCAAAACCCGCGACCGCTACGGCCGACTGCTGGCATACGTTTACCTGGCCGACACGGACGAATCGCTGAACGAACGGCTACTCGAGGAGGGCCTCGCCCGAGCCAATCGCCGGTTCCCGCACGTATTCAGTTTTCGCTATGGCAATATCGAGAAACGCGCAAAAAGAAATGGCGAGGGGTTTTGGGGCGACCGCTCCGTGAAAGCGATGCCGTCATCGCGACCATAATTCGTCAACTCAACGACACTTGCTTTGGTTTGCCGTGTCGCATTCGCCATGCCTTGCCGCGGCCCCCCTTCTGGCCAATAATCAACTCTCAAAAAGAGAGAGCAACAACAAGGCGCCCCTGGGGGTAGTCACGAATAAAACAAGATGGCGAAACCAAAGTCGAAAACCTACAATCCCGCCGAAACCGAGAAGCGGATCTTCGATTTCTGGCGGAAGGGCGGCTACTTCCACCCCGAGCCCGACGAACGCGGTCGCGAACGCCGCTTCTGCATGGTCATTCCGCCGCCCAACGTCACCGGCGCCCTCCACCTCGGCCACGCGCTCAACAACACGCTCCAGGACATCCTCATCCGGCAAAAGCGAATGGCCGGAAACAATACCTTCTGGTTGCTCGGGACCGACCACGCCGGCATCGCCACCCAGGCCACGGTGGAAAAAACCATCCGCAAGGAGGAGGGCAAGAGCCGCCACGACCTCGGTCGCGACGAACTCGTCCGCCGAATCTGGGAGTGGAAGGAACGGTTTGGCGGTCGAATCGTCGAACAGCTCAAGCTCATGGGCTGCTCGTGTGATTACGAGCGCGAGCGCTTCACCCTCGACGAGGGCTGCGCCAAGGCCGTTCGTCACACGTTTTTCAAGCTCTTCCGCGACGGCCTGATCTACCGCGGAAAGCGACTCGTCAACTGGGACACCCAGTTGCAGACCGCCGTCGCCGACGACGAGGTCTACCACGAAACGGTCAAGGGACACTTCTACCACTTCAAGTACCCGGTCATCGATCCCCGACCCGGCGAGCCGGAGTTCGTACACATTGCAACGACGCGTCCCGAGACCATGTTGGCCGACACGGCGGTCGCGGTGCATCCGGAGCCCGAAAAGGCCCTCGCCCGCGTAGAGACCGAGTTGAAGAAAAAGCTCGCGGACGCCTCCGAAAAAGATAAACCCGGCATTCAGACCGCGCTCCAAGACATCGCCGAGCGCCGCAAGGCGCACCTGCCGATCCTACTCAAGCTCCGCGACATGGCCCGCGACGGGCGCATGATTCGCTTGCCACTGACGGACCGCGAAGTGCCCCTCCTCTGTGACGAATGGGCCAAGCCCGAACTCGGAAGCGGCTGCGTCAAAATCACGCCGGCCCACGATCCGAACGACTACGAAGTCGGTCAGCGGCACAGCCTGCCGATGGTCAACGTCATGTCTGAAGATGGCAAAATCGCCCGTATCGTCGAGCCGGACGGCAACGTCAATGCGAACTCGGAGAAGTACGAAGGACTCCGATTCGCAACCAAGGGTCGCGAGAAGGTCGTCGCCGACCTCGAGGCCCTCGGCCTGGTCGAGAAGATCGAAGACCGCTCGACCGAGGTCGGTCACAGCGACCGTAGCAAGACCGCGATCGAGCCTTTCCTGAGCGACCAGTGGTTCGTCAAGATGGGTGACCTCACCGAGGAGGAAGCCGAGCGAATCCAAACGCCGTTTCTAAGAGCGTACATCGAGCGCAATAAATCAGAGCCGCGACCGTCAGGGAGCGGTGCCAGTGGGGCCAACCTCCCGCACTATCCCGGCCTCGCGCAACTGGCCATCGACGCAGTCAAGAACGGTGAATTCAGATTCCACCCTCCGCGGTACGAAAAAACGTATGTCGATTGGCTCAGCGAAAAGCGCGACTGGTGCATCAGCCGCCAACTTTGGTGGGGGCATCGAATTCCGATTTGGTTTCGGCGGCGCCCCAGGCCCGGCATGCCTGTAACGAGACTAGTACCCGAAAAGCAGCTTTCTGATCTATCCGTAGAATGGTATTGCCCCGACTACACAATTGGAATACTTGGCGGTTCTGTCATAACAAGCGAACGGGCCGCCAATGCCCCTCAATATGATGTGATCTCTCTTCGCGATGAACCAACTGACGCTGATGAGAGAATCCTTGCGGAGTCAGCTTTCAAGCAAGTCCCCGATGTCCTCGACACCTGGTTCAGTTCCGCCCTCTGGCCGCACTCCACGCTCGGATGGCCGGAATCCGACGGCTCAGACTCATTGCTCGATTATTTCTACCCAACCAGCGTCCTCTCCACCGCCCGCGAGATCATCACCCTCTGGGTCGCCCGAATGGTCATCACCGGCCTGTACAACATCGGAAAGATCCCGTTTTCCGACGTGTTCATCCACCCGGTCATCCAGGACGGCCAGGGACGCAAGATGAGCAAGTCGCTCGGCAACGGCGTCGATCCTGTGGACATCATCGATGAATACGGCGCCGATGCTCTCCGCTTCACCCTTGCCGATCTCGCTACCGAGACGCAGGACATCCGTATGCCCGTCCAGAAAAAAAAGCTCCCGGACGGCCGGACAATCAACATCAGCCCGAAATTCGAAAAGGGCCGCAACTTCTGCAACAAGCTGTGGCAGGCCGCAACCGGTTTCGTCATGGCCAATCTGGACGGCTACGATCCTCAGCCGTTGGATCCGGCAACGCTCCCGCTCGAAGACCGCTGGATCCTGTCACGCATGACCGCCTGCCAACAGGACCTCGATAGGGCACTCGGCAGCTATCGATTCAACGAGGCCATCAACGCCTTGTATCGCTTCATGTGGGACGATTATTGCAGTTGGTACATCGAAATGAGCAAACCGCGGCTGGCCGGCGACGACCGGAGCCGGACACAACAGGTACTAGTGTTTTCCCTAGACCGCCTCTTGCGGATGTTGCACCCCTTCGTGCCGTTCGTCACGGAAGCGCTCTGGGAACTGTTGGGACAGTCCGCCGAGAATCGCGGCCTGCGGAATATCACCCAGGCCGAACCAGCCTTGGTCGCCGCTCAATGGCCGCAGGTGGAAGACGCCTTAATCGACCCGGCGGTCGAAGCCGAAATGCAAACGCTTCACGATACGATTCGCAGCATTCGAGAGATTCGCACGACCGTCAATGAACGGCGCGGGCGAGAAAAGAAACCCGCAATACGATCCCTGCCGCGAGCGATAATCCGTGCCGATCGGGGGTGCGTTAAATTACTCGAATCCAGACGAGATTTCGTGACCTTGCTGGCAGGGTGTGATTTGTTGGAAATCGGAACGGATGTGCAAAAACCCATCGGGTCCTTGGGGCGTATCGATGGCGCCGCCCAGGTCTACGTTCCCGTGGCCGATCTCGTCGAGATAAACGCCCTTCGCGATGACGAGAACGCGGAATTGACCCGGCAGCGGGCCGCGTACGCCCGTGAAGAGGCCCGTCTGGCAAACCAGGGCTTCGTGCAGCGTGCCGATCCCTCGGTTGTGGAGCAGGCCCGCAGCCGCGCAGCGGAGTTGTCGAGGAAAATCGAACTTCTCGAGCAGCACCTCGCCGATCTCGGGTGATTCCCCAGCGGAGTGGGGTCTTTACCTCACTTGAGCCGCCACCCGCGGCTTGAATTCGTCGCGGCAAGCGTTTACGCTTCGGGTTGATCGGCAGTCGCCCGCTCGGACACCAAGGCCTGCTCCTTTGCCGTCGTTTGGAGCATTGGCCGAGAGACTTCTCGCCTGCGTCGTTGGCCTGCCGGGCATTTTGAGGAGCGCGGCGTGGAAGTTCGCATGGACCTTTCGCGAATCCTTATCCAGGATGGCAGCGAACATCAAGTCATTTTCCTGCGAGAGCGCAACGGCGAGGCCGAAAGCGCCCGCGAGTTCCCCATCGTCATCGGTGATCCCGAAGCCCTTGCCATCGACCGTCGCCTGAAGGGATACAAGAAGGCCCGGCCCATGACGCACGATCTGATGGCTGAAATTATCACCCGCCTGAATGCCGAACTCGAAAAAATCGTAATTAACGACTTGAAGGACCAGACGTTTTACGCAAAACTTGTGCTTCGGTTGAATGGTGAAGTAGTCGAAGTGGACTCGCGACCGTCGGACGCGATTGCATTGGGTGTCGCGAGTGAAACGCCCATTTATGTCAATGAAAAAGTGTTGGACGAGGTTTGCAGGCAATAAGACGATAGGCTTTTTTAATCCCGTCCTCGCCGGACGCAGGCAGTATCTAGAAGAACCATGAATGATTCACACGATCCGTCATCGAACAGTGAACTGTTCGTTCGCGAATTGAAGAACTGCCTCGAGTCCGCGCCGGTCGCGCGCGGTCGCGTGGAAGTGTCCCGGACCCCGTCCGTCGTCGACGTAATGGGCGGAATCGGGGAGGACTGCGGGGCGCTCGTTCTCACCGCGACGCTTTCGTTTTCGAACTTTGCCGCCGCATGGATCTCCGCCGGCGAGGGTGTGCGCATTCGCGCCGCCGAGCCGCGCAGCGAGATCGGTCTGGCGTCTTCGGTCTTCAAGGACGCCGGCGGGGCGGGGCCAATTCTCGAGATCTGCAAGGACGCCGAGTGGGCCCTCCCGACGTGTCTGGCCCTTGCCCAGGCCGTTCCCAACATGCAGCAGCAACTGGGGGAGGGCCGCCTGGAGATTCTGGTTCACTCGAGTTGCCCGTCGGACGCGGACTTCGGCAGACACACCGTTCAGGCGGCCGCCCTGATTGACGTCCTCCACAAACTGGAGCGCCGATCCCCCGACCGTGCCGAACAGGCCCGGTTAGCGTCGGCGGCCGTGACGGAGTTGACCGGGCTTTCGAGCCGTAGGACGGCCCTGACCGCCCTGTGCGGCTCCAACGGCGAATCCCTTCTCCAAATCCGGTTTCACCCCCAGATCGGCTGCGAACGTTTGGAATTGCCCAAGGGCATTGTCATCGTCGGGGTCCGGACCCGCCTGATGCGGCCGACCACCCCCGAGCGTCTTCGAGAGACCCGCCGCTGCGCCGAGATGGGCCACCGCATGATCGCGGAATTGAAGCGCGTTGACGGTGGCGCGACTTCTGCCGCGGGTCCACTCGCCTCCATCACGCCCACCGAGTACGTCGAGCATTTTCGCGATCGCCTGCCGACCAAGATCAGCGGCAAGGCATTCATCGGTCGATTCGGCGGACTGCGCGGCGACAACGGCGAACTCGAGCCCTCGGCTGTCTACAAAATCCGCTCGCGATCCGAGCATCACATCTACGAGAATCGCCGCGTCCACGAATTTGCCGCCGGCCTGAGCCGTGCCCGCCGCACGCTCGATCCGGAGGCCCTCAAACATGCCGGCGAACTGATGTACGCTTCGCATTGGAGCCACAGTCAGCGCTGCGGAATAGGCGGTGTCGAGACCGACCAGTTCGTAACCGCCGTTCGCAAGCGATACGACGATGGGCTGCTCGGCGCCAAGGTCACCGCCGGAGGCGCAGGGGGCGAAATGGTGGTAATGATGCGCGACGACGACCGGGCGAGGGCGGCCCTCGATGACGCCGTTGCCGAGGCCCAGTCCGCTTCCGGGCGCGCCATCGAGACTTATGCGGGTTCGCTTTCCGGCGCCGAGTCCTTCCAATCGCCTTCGTTCGACGGTGTGCTCGCAGCCGGCGCCCCCTCCTGAAACGGGCTTTCGTCCGCTTGCAGCGAATCGAAAACGTCTCTTTTGCGAAGCAATCGCGCCCGATCCGGGAGTGCTTTCAAGGCGTCGACAATTCGTTCGACGGCGTGACCGTCACCGTATGGATTCGTCATGTCCCCCAGGCCCGCTTGAAACTCGGGCTGGACGGTTCGGCGTATGGCGGCGGCGATCGCGGTCCGTTCGGTTGGCACGTCCAGAACATTGTCGGGTCGAACACGACCGGCTTGGCGACGACCCACGTTGACCACCGGCACGCGAAGACTCGCCGCCTCCAGGATGCCGGCGCTCGAATTTCCCAGCATGACGCGACAATGAAACAAGCAACTCCAGAACCGGGCCTGCGAAAGCGACGCCGCGATTCGAACATTGGACCGACCCGCCGCGAACGCGCGAAAGGACGCGTCAAACGCCCGATGTCCCTCGTCCGCGTTCGGTCCGATGATCAGGATGTTCATTTCCAATCCGTCGAGTCCGGAACACAGCTCGCGTATCTGATCGCCGGGCGACATGGCCGACAGCGTTTCCGGATAGAACGCAACGACGACCGTCGGCCGGAGTAAGTCCAGCCCGACGCTTTCGCCGAGCGACGCCGCATCCTCCGGCACGAATTCCCGCAATTCATCCAGGGCCAAAGCGCCGACGGGATGCACCCGCCAATCTTCTTCGCCCATCCGCCGGATTCGATTCGCATGTTCGCGAAGGGCGGGGAAATGCACGTGCGAAAGCATCGTGATGGCATGGCGGCACTGATCGTCATAAGAGCCTTCTGTCGTGTCGCCGCCGTGTAGATGCGCAATCGGCACCTTGAGGATCACCGCCGCCAACGCCGCCGCCAGCATCTCCGTGCGATCCCCGAGCACGAAAACCAAATCCAATCGCAAACGCTCCAGCGCCCGGGCGTATTCGGCGACTGCCCGACCCGCCGTCTCGGCGACATCCGTCGGAGAGTCGCCCGCGACAAAATGCTCGACGGGAACCACAACCGCATTCGGATGTGCCGACAACGTCTCGATACTGCGGCCGAATTCGTCCGAAAGGTGAGTGCCACCGGCCAGGTAGAAAACCGAAAGATCCGATTTGTCGGCCAAACGCCGCGCCAGCGGCCGGTAAATGCCGGAATCGGCCCGACTCGTACTGATGCACCCGATTCGGCGAATCCAGGGACGGGCTCTTGAAGTGCTCATGAAGGCCGGCGGCGCCGGCTTTTGACTAATCGATGCGGACGCGGGCCGGCGGCGCGCTCGGATCGTTTGCCAATTCCTCGAGACGGCCGAGCTGGGCCCGCAATACAACGGCCTGCGGCGACTCGGGGAACTGTGCGATGACACTCTTGGCCAGGTCGACCGCTTCCATATATCGACCGTGCGTCGCCAAGTCCATGATCTCGGATTCCATCGCCTGACGCATCCCGATCTCGGCGTTCGTATTGAGCGTCGGCAACTCCGCCGCCAGCATCTTCGACTCCTCGGAATGCGGAAAACGCTCGATGAAGGTCTTGGCCGCGGCCCGGGCCTCCTCCCAGCGACGGCGGGTCGTGTAACGTTGAATCTCGGCATACATCCGCTGGCGCTGCTCGCGCTGAACGACCTCGTAGTCTCGCTCGATTCGGGCGGTCAATTGACGTGCCTCGATCGCCTCGGGATGGCGCTGCTGAAGTTGCTCCGCCAGGTGCCTGGCGCGATCCCACGCCGAAATATTGATCAGGTCGTCCACCTGCTTGGCGCACTCGCCGATGTCCGTGGACTCTCGCCGCTGACGGGAACGTTCGACCTCGTCCAGCAGAGACGCCGCCTCGTCTTCGTCCGGATGCATGCGGTGAAGATTCTCCGCCAACTCCCGGGCCTGTCCGAATTTGCCTTCGGACAGGAGGGTCCGCAGCGCGATTCGGGCGTTGTGGATTTCGTCTTGGGCCACGCGCCCTTTCTTTTCGCGGCGCTCCTCGTCGGACAAGAGCGAATTGTCGCGGAGGTCGCGCAACAACAG
>JAPULF010000026.1 GCA_027295245.1 Planctomycetota bacterium | reverse complement strand
TGGAGAAGTGACGGAGATGATGAGCGGGACCGGGCTGGTCACGACCCCTGGCTCCTCAAAGGTAAAGGCCTGCGCGAACAACTGCACTGAGTTGGGCGGCCCGAGAATAACGATATCGACCGCACCCGCGGGGTGGGGCGGGGTGGTGGCTCGGATCACTTCATCATTGACGATCGTCAGACTCGAGGCGGCCTGGTCGCCGAACAGGACCGCGGACGTCGCGGAAAAGTTTCGCCCGATGATAGTGACCTCGGTGCCTCCGGAGATGGGGCCGCTTGCCGGCACAATTGAAGGACGCTCGAAGGGCAACTGTGGCTGACATGTGGTTGCCAGACAGGCGAGAAAAAGGCAACACATGCCGAATGAAGCCAAACGGCGAACGAAAGAAGACCTCTTGGTGGATTCAAGCCGCGCGGACAAGCCACGGCGCTCCAATGCCTGTAAACGATTCATGATTCCGCTCCCAATTATGACCACTTTCATGGTTGGTCCGCCCTTGCATGGCCGTGGTCGTCAGAACTCGGTTGGGCACACGGGACAGCCGCGAATCGCCCAAACGATGCGCTCTCATCTCCACCCGCGAGAAAATCCGCCGAAACGACAAGGCGTTCTGGAAAGAAACAGAAAAAATGGCGGCGGAACACCCCCGCAACCCGCCTGAGGCGCTCCAGAGGGCGAGAACGCACGACTTTTCCCGGCCGGATGCGTTAGAATGGGGGTTCGTCTAGTCCCGGGCCGGAATTAACGCCAATGAACGTCTCCGAAACAACGCTGATCCTCCAGGAGATGGTGCAAGGCCGCCCCGAGGCCGCGGCCCAGTTGCTGCCCCTGGTCTATGCGGAACTTCGCGCGGTGGCCGGCTCCTACTTTCGCCAGGAACGGGCCGACCACACGCTCGAGCCGACGGCCCTGGTCCACGAAGCCTTCATCAAGCTCGTGGCCGCCAACGCGGGCTGGAAGGACCGGGCCCACTTCATGGCGGTTGCCTCCTCGGCCATGCGCCAGATTCTGGTCGATCACGCCCGCAAGCGGATCACCGAACGGCGGGGCGGACGAAACGTTCGTCTGACGCTGACGGGCGAATTGACGCCGATCATCGACGACACGGACATCGACCTGCTCGCCCTGCACGAGGCCCTCGAACGCCTCTCGGCCCTCGATCCCTCCCAGTCGCAGATTGTGGAGATGCGGTTTTTCGGAGGAATGACCGCGCAGGAAGTCGCCGAAGTGCAAGGTGTCAGCAAAACCACCGTCGACAACAAATGGCGCATCGCGCGGGCCTGGCTTAACGCCCAGTTGCGCGAGGACACGGGTTCGTGAACCCGGCGCAATTCAAGGCGCTCTCGGAAATCTTCCTGAAGGTATGCGAATTGCCGGCAGGCGATCGGGCGACGTACCTCGACGAGGCTTGCGGCGACGACCGAGAACTGCAACGCGAACTCGAGAAAATGCTGAGGCAGGACGGGCGAGCGTTGCCGGTGCCGGCCCCGGCGGCTGACAACGCATTGCCTGATGATACAAGTTCTCGTGGGCGCCATGCGGCCGACCCCTTGTCTCCCGGAGAAGAACAGCCCCGGCCGGATGCAACGGACCTGCCGGATTCCATCGGTCACTTCCGCGTTATCGAACTGATCGCCCACGGCGGCATGGGCATCGTCTATCGCGCCGAGCAGGAAAACCCGAAGCGCGAGGTGGCGCTAAAAGTGATCCACCCCGGCCTCGCCTCACCGCAGGTCGTCGCCCGCTTCGTGAACGAGGCCCACGTCCTGGGACAGCTTCAACACCCGGGCATTGCCCAGGTCTATGAAGCGGGCGTGGCCGAAACGGATCTCGGACGAAACCGCAAGCGTAAGCAGCCGTACTTCGCGATGGAGTACATTCGCGGTGAGCAGCTCAACAGGTATGCCGCCGCCGGCAAACTCGGGTTCAAAGACAAGCTCCAATTGTTCGCCAGGATTTGTGACGCTGTCGATCACGCCCACCAGCGCGGCGTCATCCATCGCGATCTCAAGCCGGCCAACATCCTGGTGGACTCGACCGGACAGCCGAAGATCCTCGACTTCGGCGTCGCCCGCATCACGGACTCGGACATGCAGAGCGTGACCCTGCAGACCAACGTCGGCCAACTGGTGGGCACCATTCCCTACATGAGCCCGGAGCAGGTGTCGGGTCGATCCGAAGACCTGGACACGCGGTCCGACGTCTACGCGCTGGGTGTGGTCCTGTTCGAGATGCTCAGCGGAAAGCTCCCGTATGACGTGCGCCAACGATCGATCCCCGATGCGGCCCGGATCATTCGGGAGGACGAGCCGACCCGGCTGGGCGAATGCGATACGTCCTACCGAGGCGACATCGAAACGATCACGATGAAGGCCCTGGAGAAGGAAAAGGCGCGGCGCTACGCCACCGCGGCGGAGCTGGCCGACGACATCCGCCGCTACCTGGCCGACGAGCCCGTCATCGCAAGGGCGCCGAGTTCGTTCTACCATGTCCGCAAGTTTGCGAAGCGCAACAAAGCGGTCGTGGGCGGTGTGCTGGCCACGCTCATTGCACTTGCCGCGAGTCTGGTCTTCTCCGTCAACTTCGCCCTTCAGGAGAAGACCCAACGCCAACTCGCAGATCAGGCGACCCGGGCCGCCAATCGCACTGCCTTTCGTACAAAACTTGCGGCCGCCGCATCGTCCATTCGCTCCACGGACCCGATACGCGCCCGACACCATCTCGATGAAACGGAGCCCCGGTTTCGCGGTTGGGAGTGGTCTCACCTGAATGCGCGGCTCGATTCCAGGATTGCGTCGTATCCAAGCGAAGGTCAAACCTGCGTCGCGCGACGACCGGATGGAACTCTGGTTGGTCTTGTGATTCGCGATGGGCGACTTGTTGTCATCGACGTTGAAACCGGTGACACGATCGGCGGCG
>JAPULF010000259.1 GCA_027295245.1 Planctomycetota bacterium | reverse complement strand
CGGATGCATTCTTCGACGCGCGTCAAATACGGGCTTTCGACCATTTGATGTGATTGCCCGCAGTCGGCAATCAGAATCGCGACGTCGTCGTTCGGCCAGCGTATGTACTCGACGCCAACGTCCCGGCAGTCGATCAACAGGGCGTGATTCTCGCGACCCATCAGGCACACAGTCTGATCCATGATGCCGCACGGCACACCGACGTACTCATGATCCGCCGTGCGACACAGCGCGGCGAGTTTCGGCTCCGCCATCTCGGCGCCCGCGGCGTGGAGCAGCGACAGGGCGACGGCGATCTCCAAGGCGGCGCTGCTAGACAGGCCCGCACCCAGCGGCAGGTTTCCGTCGAGGTAGATATTTAGCGCGGGGATTTCGACGCCGGCGCGCATCAGGCCCGCCGCGACGCCCTTGACGTATTTATGCCAAGCCTTGTCGCGGGACGGGCGCAGATCGGCGGGGTTGAATTCGACGGATTCGTCTATGGCGGCGCTGTAGATGCGCGTTCGGCCGTCGCGTCCGGGCCCGCTCGCCGCAAAGGTGGCCCGATCGATCGCGATCGGCAGGACCAGGCCATCCTGATAATCGACGTGCTCGCCGATCAGGTTCACGCGGCCCGGGGCACGGACCACCGCGGTGGGGGTGCCGCCGAAACGGCTTCGAAATCCGTCTAATAATGGGGGTTTCACTGCTTGCGGCCTCTGCATGACACTGTTACGCACCGGCGTGACGCCAATGCTCCCCTATTCCGTTTGCCCCTCTTCGAACGGGTTCGGTCCCAATCTTGACGATTCGTTGACCACGCGGCCGTCCGTTCGGATAATGCATTGCGCAAGCGCACGATCCGTATTAGATTCGCCCGAGCCACCTGTCAAGAAAGCGAGCGCGTCTTGAGCACGCCGCTGCTGATTGATACCGACATGGGAATTGACGACGCGGCGGCGGTCTGCCTTGCCCTGGCGAACGAGGCCGTGGACGTTCGGGCGATCGTCGGCGTCGGCGGCAACGTCGATCTCGAACAGGCCGTGACGAATATTGACCGCCTGCTCACCGCGCTGAATCCGCCGGCGATGCCGGTCATCGGTCGGGGAATGGATCAGGTTGCGGAGGGGTTGGTCGATCGACGATCGGTTCTCGGCAAGGACGGATTCGGCGAAGTGGATTTGGCGGCCAGCGGATTACCGGTCGTCGGTTTTCGCGAAGCCTATCGAGAGGCGATCGAATCGGCGGGCGGGGAGTTGACGGTGCTTGCGATCGGTCCGTTGACCAATGTGGCGACGATTCTCCGCGAATCGCCCGAACTCGCGAGATCGATCCGGCGGATTTACGTGATGGGCGGGGCCGTCCTGGGCAAGGGCAACATTGCAGGCGTGGCGGAGTTCAATTTCCATCGAGATCCCGTGGCGGCCGCTGCGGTTCTCGCGTCGGGTTTGAACATCACGGTCTCGCCGCTGGAGGTGACATCGCACGTTTCGCTGGACGAGTCGAATGTTGCGCACCTGGCGGCCAGCGGGTATCGGACCGGAGAAGTGCTGGCCCGACTGCTGGCTTTTCCGATTGAACACGACGCGGGCCCGCAACGCGGGAAGTTTCAGTTGCACGACGCCGTCGCCGCGGCCGGGGTTTTGTGGCCCTCGCTGTTCATGCGGACGCGGATGCGGCTCGAGATCACGACGGAGGGCGAGCACGCCGGGCGGTCCAAGCCCGCGCTGGGCGGCGATCCGAATACGCAGATCGATTTGCTGACGGCGGTCAATGCGGGCGACTTGTTGGAGAATCTGCTAGAATCGCTTTGTCATGAGGCGTTTGTTGTTTAGCGGGGCGCGGCGTTCGGGATGTTCTCGAGCGAGGGGACACTTGCCGCGCGAGGCACGTCGCCCACAAGTGGCGACGCTACGGTCGAACGCTATTCGGGTTTTTCAGTTGCGGGGCTACGAGAGATCCGAGATTCGCTGACCCATTCATGATCGCCGGCCAGGGCCAACCCGAGACCGAACTTCGCATCATCGGAATGACGTGCGGCGGGTGCGTGGGCCGAGTCGAGCGGGCCCTGCGCGACGTTCGGGGCGTTCGCGGTGTTTCCGTCAATCTGATGACCGAATCCGCCGTCGTTTCGTTCGATGAGAATCGTGCGCCGCTGGCGGCGTTGACCTCGGCGGTGCGCGAGACCGGATACGATGCGGAGCCGATGCCTGTCGGGGGTGCTCAGGGCCCGCAATCGGAAGACGATCCCCGTTTGCGAGAAACGCTTCGCCGGCACCGTCAGGCGATGGTTCAGGCGGTCGGCCTGTCGTTGCCGATCGTCGGGTTGGAACTGCTGCGCGGCGTGCTGTGGGGTCCCGGGCCGGCCGCCCAGATTCCCTGCCGTGTGTTGCAGATCGTGCTGCTGATCATGTTGGCGCTGAGTCCGGGCGGCGGACCGATTCTTGCCGGCGGGCTGCGGGCATTGTGGTATCGCGCGGCCAATATGGACTTGTTGATCACGATGGGCGTCGTGACGGCCTTCGCCGCCAGCGTGTACGGGACCCTCGCCAAGCAACCCGAATTCGTTCATCTGCACGCCGCCGCGATGATTCTCGCGCTGGTCTGCGTCGGTCGTTACCTCGAGGCCCGCGCCAAGGGACGGGCCTCGGCTGCCATGGCGGCGTTGGCCCGCCGGGCGCCGCGTTCGGCGCTTGTCATGCGAAACGGCGAGTTGCAATCCGTTGCGGTGGATTCAATCGTGCCGGGAGATCAGGTGTGCGTTCCGGCGCACGCCGCGATTCCGGTGGATGGCGAGGTCACGGAGGGCACGGCGGACGTGGACGAAAGCTTGATGACGGGCGAGCCGATGCCCGTGCTGCGAACCGTCGGCGATCGGGCGTCGGCCGGCACGCTCGTCACCGAAGGCAAGCTGATGATTCGGGCGACATCGGTAGGAAGCAGGTCGTCTCTTGGGCGGATCGTCGAGATGGTCCGCAAGGCACAGACCGGGCACACGCACATGCAGCGAATTGCGGATCGCATCGCCTCGGTTTTCGTGCCGATCGTCGTGGCGATCGCGGCGGCGACGTTTGTCGGGTGGCTCGCGATAGGAGGTTGGGCGGCGGCGGCGCAGGCGACTCGGGCGGCGGTGGCCGTTTTGGTGGTGGCGTGTCCTTGCGCCCTGGGGCTTGCAACGCCGACGGCTGTGTTGGTTGCCTCCGGTTTGGCGGCCCTTCGTGGGATTCTGGTGCGCGATGCGCCGATGTTGGAGGCGGCGGGTCTGGTCGACGTCATCGTGTGGGACAAGACCGGCACGTTGACCGCGGGCAGGCCGTCGGTCCGCGACGTGATCGCGGTGGAATCCCGGCTACCCGCCGAGGTGACGCGTGTCGCGGCGGCGGCCGAGCAGTTTTCGGTCCATCCGCTTGCCAAGGCGATTGTTGCGCTGGCCCGGCGAGACGGAATTGCGTTCGGCGAGCCGACGTCGTTCGGATCCGTTCCGGGCGGCGGCGTCACCGCACAACTTGACCAGAAACAAATCGTCGTGGGCAGCCCGCGATTCCTCGAGTCCAGCGGTGTCGCGATGGACGGTGTCGCGGGCATATTGGACGGATCCAGAGTCGAAGGCGACACTGCGGTTGTGGTTGCGGTGGACGGTCGGGCGATCGGCGTCATATTTCTGACGGATGCGGTTCGACCCTCGTCCGCCGAGGCGGTGCGCCGGATGCGCTCGCTCGGCGTGCGCAGCGAGATACTCACCGGCGACGAGCTGTCGACGGCGAATTCGGTGGCGTCGGCCGTCGAAATCGACTGTGTGTCCGCCGGTGTCGATCCGGCGGGCAAGGTGGATCGAATCAAGGCCCTCCAACGCAGCGGCGAGCGCGTCGCCATGGTCGGAGACGGCGTGAATGACGCCGCCGCCCTGGCTACCGCCGACGTAGGCATCGCGTTCGCTACCGGGGCGGACGTAGCCAGTGAGGCCGCGGGCATCAACCTGGTCGGATCGACGCCGCAACTGGTGGCCGATGCGGTCGCGCTGGCCCGTGCGAGCGTCCGGACAATTCGACAAAACCTCGCCTGGGCGTTCCTTTACAATGGCGCGATGATCCCGCTGGCGGCGGTCGGAAAGCTGCCGCCTGCATGGGCCGCCGGAGCGATGATGATCAGCTCATTGACAGTTGTATTAAACTCACTGCTGCTGCCGCGCCGGATCGGATGGACCGACGGCCGGGCCGGGCATGATCGATCGCCGCCGACTCCGACTGGAGACCCGGCGTGAAGGTTTACTCCGGTATTTCGGATTTGGACGACGGCCTTCGCGGCGCCGTGTTGACCGTCGGTAATTTCGACGGCGTCCATCTCGGGCATCAGCGGATTCTGCGAACGGCCCGGGCCCTGGCGACGGTGTCCCGCGCGAAGGTGGTTGCCATGACATTCGAGCCCCACCCGCTGGCGATCCTGACCCCGGACCATGCTCCGGCGCGGCTGACCCCCTGGGAGGAGAAGGCCCGTCTGCTCGAATCGGCCGGCGCCGATGCGATTATTCGCCTGGAGTCGGACAAATCGCTACTGGGCATGCCGGCTGAAGACTTCGTGCGCGAGATTCTGGTCAGTCGAATCCATCCGTCGTACATCGTGGAAGGGCCGAACTTCGGCTTCGGCCGGGGCCGGAAGGGAAACGTCGAGTTGTTGCGGGCGTTGTCGCCGAAAGGGGGCTTCCAGGTGCGGCTGGTCGATTCGTACCGACTGCACGTCGAGGCGGGCGATCACGTCATCGTCTCCAGCACGGTCGTGCGCGAACTGTTGCAATCGGGTGGTGTCGAGGACGCCGCCCAATGTCTCGGCCGGCCCTTCGCTCTCGTAGGAGAGATCGTCTCCGGCGATGCGGCGGGCCGGCATCTCGGTTTCCCGACGATCAATCTGCGGGTCGGCGACCAAATCATGCCCGCCGAAGGCGTTTACGCCGGCACGGTCGAAATTGCGGGATGGCGTGCGCGGGCCGCGATCAGTATCGGCAGAAGACCGACGCTTTCGGGCCGGGCGTTGGTGATAGAGGCGTTCGTGCTGGATCGGTCCGGGGATTGGTACGGCGAAGCCGCCCGGCTGGAATTGGTGAGTCGCGTGCGCGATCAGGTAAAGTTCGACACCCGGGAGGCCCTGGCGGATCAGATCGCGCGGGACGTGCAAGCGGTCCGCGAGACCGAGATGGGATTGTAGCAGTGCCGAAACCGGAATTGATCAATGCCGATGCCGTAATCTCGCAGTTGATGTCCGCCGATGGAATCGTGATTACGACGCATGCCCGAGCGGATGGAGACGCGATCGGCTGCGTCGCCGCCCTGACGCGCGTGCTGAGAAATCAAGGGAAAACGGTTTCGGCATTCCTGCACGAGTCGGCCGGCCGGCGCTACGGCTTCTTGGCGGAGATCGAACCGGCGGCGATTTGGGATCCATCGTCCGCCGGGCGGGTGCTTGACGGCGCGGAACTGCTAGTCATCGTTGATACCTGCGCACGGGCACAATTGGGAGACGTGACCGACGCAATCGAAATGTCGCCTATCGCGAAACTGGCGATCGATCACCACCGCACGCGCGACGATATCGTGGACACAGCGATGATCGACGAGGGCGCGGGGGCCTGCGCCCAGCTCATCGCAGAGTTGTGCGATCGGGCCGGTTGGCCCGTCGATCGGCAAACGGCCGAGTTACTGTTCGTCGGCCTCGCGACCGATACGGGCTGGTTTCGATTTTCGAACACGGACGGCCGGGCGCTCACTGCGGCGGCCCGATTTGTGGAGGCCGGGGTGCGTCCCAACGAGTTATATGAGCGTCTCTATTTGGATGAGCCGGTACCGCGGGCACGGCTGATCGGGGCGGCGCTCTCGGGGTTCGAACTACACGTCGATGATCGACTCGCGGTGATCCGCCTCACCCGTGAGATGATGGTCTCATGCGGGGCGACGCCCGAGATGACCGAGGACCTGATCAACGAGCCGCAACGGGTCGGCTCGGTTATCGCGGCGGTCTTGCTTGTCGAGCCGGTGGACGATGGCCCGGTGCGCGTCAGTTTTCGCAGCAAGCGCTTGGTGGACGTTGCGGCCGTTGCGGCCCGGTTCGGCGGCGGCGGACACGCGCGAGCGGCAGGCGCTCGAATCGAGGGCCCCATGGACGGCGTCGCCGAGCGCGTCGTCAAGGCCATGACGACGGCGCTCCGGACGGCGGAGTCCCTTTCATGACGCGGTCGCCGAATACCGAGGATCGCTGGACCGGTGTCCTGGCCAAGCTGCCCAGGGGCGCCCGGCTGATGCTGACCGCGTTTCTCGCGATCATCGGCACGGGCTACCTGATCGCGGTCCTCAATATCTATCACAGCCACTCAAAGGCAGACGGCGTCGACGGAATGTCGCTCGACGACATCCGGGCCGTTTACAGCGGCCTGACTGTTGCGCGGGGTCGGCCCTCCCCGTCGCGGATGCTGACCATGATCCAGACGACGATGCGGGAGTACATTTCGTCGGAGGAGGATTTTGAAGTTCTCCAGGCGTGGCTGAAGGAGGGCGGCGGCAAAGACACTTTCGACGAAGGTAAAGGCAAGAAGACGCCTCGGCGAATCATCATGCGAAACTGCCTGCGTTGCCATTCCGCCAGCACCGACACGGACATATCGAAACATGCTCCGTTCGCACCGGACGAATGGGACGTGAAGCATGCCGGTCTTTCAGAATTCCTCAGTCCCGTTGCCGAGCCCGGCAAGCCGACCCGCGTGCCGCCGCAATATCAGATACCGCGTCTGATCCTGGTCAGTCACATGCACATGCTGTCCATCCCGATGTTCACGCTCGTGGTCGGGCTGCTGTTTATGACGGCCCGTGTTTCGCCCGGTGTGCGCGGATTCCTCACGCCGTTGCCGATGCTCGCCTTGGTGTTCGACTTCGGCGGCTGGTGGCTTGCGCGAACGGCAGACGTATTTATTTTTGCCATCGCCGGCGCGGGGGGCGTGTTCGGCGTCGTGTTCGGCATCCAGTTGCTCGTTGTCACGATCGACATGTGGCGACCCATGCGCGAGGCCGGATCTGACTGACGATTTGAATAGCGGCCGGACAAGAGCGGGCCTGCACGGCTCTGACGGTCGTCGAGATTTCGTTGCCACACTCGGGACATCGCTCGTGGTTCGCGCCGGTCAGGTTGTACCCACACCGTTCGCAATGACCGGGCGGAATCCGTCGACGGTCGCGATACCACAGAAACGCCGTCGGGAAGCTGAATGCCAG
>JAPULF010000258.1 GCA_027295245.1 Planctomycetota bacterium | reverse complement strand
AAGCGTGGCCTTTTCGCCGTACCTGTCGTAGACGTGTCCGGCGATCAGGGAACCGAATCCGACGCCGATCCCGATCGGAATGTTGACGTATCCGAGGTACAGCCCCTTCTTGCCGGGCGGGGCGATGAGGCCCAGATATTGATTCTTTTTGGGGCCGGTCAGCATCTCCCCCAGCGAGAAGAAGACCACTCCCAGAAGCAAGACCCAGCCGTTGCCGGTCAATCCGGCGACGAGGATCCCGATCGTTGCGACCGTCATGCCGATGAGCATGGCCGTGAGTGTGCGCATTTTCCGCACGAAATAAGAAATAGGAACGACCAGCAAGACGATCAGGAAGGCGTTCAAATTGAGCAGAATCTGTTGGGGTACGCGTAACAGTCCGCGGTCTCCGTATTCTCGCCAGGAATCTATGGGCACCTGGGCCGCGACCATGGAGCTGTCGATCCAGTCCTCGATGAAATTCGGGTGGAGATCCCACAACTGGAACATCATCATCCAGAAGCATGACATAATGAGAATGAACGCAGGCAATCGAAGCTGCCATGTGAATCGCCCGTCGCGAAACCACGTCAGGAGCCCAAGCCCGACCGCGAACGGGACGCCTCCGCAAAGCGCGATGTTCAACCCGGATTCGAACGGTTTGAGAATTAACACCCCGAGTCCGCCTGCAAACAAGACCAAGCCCGGAACGCCGCGTTCCCAAACGAATCTGCCTCCTCTGAACCAATAGGGCCAAATGTTCTCGACGGTCACCCAGAACACCTTGACGACGCCCAAGGACTTGTCCGCACCGGAGGGCACATCCTTGAAGGTCAAAAGCAAGAGCAGGTTCATGGCCGTGTAGATGGCGGAGGCCAGGAAGAGATTCTCCCAGCCTTCGGCGCTGTGCGGCCTGCCGAGGATGATCGTTGCAAAAATGGGAGCCATGACCGCGCCGACGTTGACCACCCAGTAGAAAACGCCCCATCCCATCGACGCGTTTTGCTTCGTGAGTTTTTGGGCAATCGACCCCTGGAGCGCCGGTTTGAAAAACGCCGTACCGGTCGCCAGCACGAGGATGCCCGAGAAGAATCCGTAGTATCCGTGCAGGTACGCCATCATGACGTACCCGATCGCGTTGGTGATGATCGCGCCGGCCAAGACGCGCTTGTATCCGTAACGATCCGCGATTCCGCCCGTGAACATGGGAAGCCACGACTGGACGATGGCCCACCACATGTAGATCACGCCCTTATCGACGGCCGTCAGGTGCAGGCCGCCCGGTTCGGTTGCCTGCATGACGTAGATGGGCACGACCGTGCGAATGCCGTAGTAGGCCAGCCGCTCGAACATCTCGATCGAATTCAGCATCCAGAAACTGTGGCCGAACGCCCGGCCTGGGGCGGGTTGGGTCCGGTCTGCTGGTAGGGAATCCGACGTGTTTGGCATCATGACTCCAGATCGATCGGGTGAGGATTCGAGGTAGGTCCGGGAACCGCCTACCGTCGTGCAGCGGCGGCATGATAGCCGCCCGAACGGAGATCACGCCAGCCATGCCGTGTTTCGATTCGGACAGGTCCCGGCAGCCGGTTTTTATGCAGCGGACTTCCGCTCGGGCAAATTCACCAGACTACGTCAGAAAGGGACGGCGGGGAGTATAATGCTTGATGGCTCGCGGACGGCGGAGAGTCGTAACAGCGCGGCGCCGAGGGAATTCCATGCGGCCGGCAACGAATCGAGATCGAGCATCGAATGACGCCATGGCGAGGCGCGTTGGGCGTGCGGGCAGTGATTCGAGGATTCGCCGTGGGTTCACGCTGATCGAGCTTCTGGTGGTCATCGCTATCATCGCACTGCTTCTCTCGATCCTTGTGCCCAGTCTGTCCGCGGCTCGGCAGCGCGGCCAGGCGACGGTGTGTTTGGCCCATCTTCGGACGCTCGGGCAAGGCCTCGTCATGTACTCGACCGATCACCGCGACCAGTTGGTTCCGGGGCGATTGCCCAGGCTGGACGACGATAACTGGCGGGCGTTGGTCTTGGGGGGCTGGAAATACCGGCCGACCTTTTTGGCGATGATGGGTACCAACGTGGGGATTCAGCCTTTCGAACAACCCATGCCCAGTCGGTCGATGACGGATCGCTTCGGGGAGCCCGGCGACCGGCAGAACTACTTCAGCAATGTTTACGTGTGTTCGGCCCGGTCCAACTGGACCGACGAACGCAATGGCAGCTACGGCTACAACTACCAGTTTCTGGGGAATTCGCGTCTGCGGGATTCGGGCGACCCGAACTCGTTCAAGAATTGGCCCATGGTCGTTACCGACATTCGCGATCCTTCCCGTTGCGTCGCCGTCGGAGACAGCATGGGGACGGCAGCGGCATTTCCGCCCGACCAGCGGGCGGAATACTTGAACAACGATCGCGGTGCGGAGCACCTCGGAAACGAGGGGTTCAATTTGGACCCGCCCCGGATAGACTCCGCCGACGGGGAAATCGCCGATCGGGACGGTTTTCGCAGCAGTGCCGATGACCGACACCTGGGTCGGGCTAACATACAGTGGGTAGACGGCCACGGGTCCGCCGAGAGACTGGAGGACTTGGGCTATCAGATGGAGCCCGATGGTTCGGTCGGTTTGGACGGTTCCAACGTGAAGTGGTCCGCCAGTGGTCGCGACGAGGCCTGGACCCTTTCGGGACCGTAGAGATTGCAAGGTGGAGTGGCCTGCCAGGCCCGAGAAAAGAGTTTTTTGCACCCGAGTTCGTGACGATTGTTCTCGGGTCCCTTTTCGCGAGGAATCCCGCGATTCGACCCCTTGAGACGAGTTTGGTACAATGTGCAGGCAATCGAATGCCGCGCGCGTACACGGGGGCCGGTCTTCGAGCGTTCCCAATCGGCGGGTGACGATCAGTAATGGAAGGAGTTGTCGCCATGGAATTGAATAACTCATACAAGTTTAATCGCATTTCGGCCACGATGACGTATGCCGTGGCCCTCGGTTTGGCGACCCTGGTGGGTTGCGAGCAGACGCCGGTGATCCCTACGACGCCGACGGCCGACAACGGGGTCACGGTGCCGGGAGGGACGGCGACGTCCGAGACCGGACCGATCGTCCGATTCACGTCGCCGAACGGGACAACCAGCGTTCGCGATGATCAGGTCGCGAGCCTGGAATTCAGCGTGGACACTGCCACCGATGCGACGGTTGCGCTGTTTCTCGATACGGACGCGGATAATGAGAACGGCAACGAGATCGATCTAGCGGCCGGCCTTGTTTTTCCGGCCGGGGTGACCTCGGCGAGCCAGGACCTGATTGCCGGCTTCTTTCCGTACGGCGCCTATATCGTCAAGGCCCGGGCAACGGATGGGACCCGCACGAACTTTTTCAGTGCTCCAGGGATCGTGAATGTGGTCCCCGGCGGCGGTGGGGCGGGTACGGACGACGGGCTGGGCGGATTGACCGGGCTTCAGTTGCTACACGATTCCGGCAAGCCGCAAGCGATTAACCAGAGGGTGCCCTTTATCGACACATGGCACGTGATCGACGTGGCGGACAATCTTGCACCGCGCATGGTCGTGCCGATCGAGTTCAATCAGGACGTCGAGCTGCACCGCCTGCAGTTCTATGTGTTTGGAATGGATGAGCCGCGCAGCAAGCGCCTCGAGATTTACTCGGGTACGGACGAGAACACGGTCGGCGAGCGTATTCTCCGACTCGATGTTCAAAACCATGATTCGCGGCGTAACGGCTGGTGGAACAACGTGGCGTTGCCCGAGCCCCTGGCCTTGCCCGCGGGCAAGTACGGCATTTCGTACCACGCCGCCCTGGAGTTCACGGAGCATTGGGCGGGCAACGCCCCGAACGGCCCCGGCTTCGTGTGGGTCAGCCCGGTGCAGTCGATTGAATTCAACCGGGGCGGGGCCGCGGAATTCGGCTTTTCGCCGAATTTCGGCATGCGTGTGATCGGCAAGTTCACCGGCAAGGGGGCCGCCTCGGCGCGGGTGATTCTTCCGGACAGACGGGCCGAGGTCGCGGAGGTTGCCCTGGCCGAGCACGAAACGGGCGACTTTATCGAAGACCCGACGGTCTATCGATACGATCGCGACAAGCTCAAGGACATGCGAGGCTTTCACGTGGTGTGGCGGCGGGCTTCGGCGATTGATCGCTGATCGCCGACATCACCCACACTGACAGATTAACTCGAGGCGTCGGCGTCCGGTGGCCGACGCCTTTTTTTTCGCGCCCAATACAGCGCCCGCAATGGGCGGCGCTTCGGTGCGCGCAAGAAAACGCCGCCCGCAAGGGGGCGGCGTGACGGTTGTTTGACAATTACGACCGTCTATACCTTGATTGTGACCGTCTTTACCTCGGTGTATTCTTCCAGGCCGTACTCGCCCAATTCCCGACCGATGCCGGACTGCTTGAACCCGCCGAAGGGGGCGGCGGCATCGAACACGTCGTAGCAGTTGACCCACACCGTGCCGGCACGCACCGAATTCGAAATCCGCATGGCCTTTTCGATGTCCTTGGTCCAGACCGCGGCGGCCAGGCCGTAGGGCGTCTTGTTGGCCCGCTGGGCGACTTCGTCGATGTCCTTGAACTTGATGACACTCATGACCGGGCCGAATATTTCTTCTTTCGCGATCGTCATTTCGTCTTCGACGTTGTCGAAGACTGTTGGCTCGATGAAGTATCCCCGGTCGCCGACGCGGTTGCCGCCGCACAGCATGTTGGCGCCCTCGCGCTTGCCCTTGTCGATGTAGCCCATGACGCGGTCGAATTGTTCGAGGCTGACCTGCGGACCCTGCTGGGTCGCGGCGTCAAACGGATCGCCGACCGTGCGGCTCTTGGCGATTTCCACCAGTCGGGCGGTGAATTCATCGTGCAGGCTCTCCTCGACAAAGAGGCGCGAACCGGCGCAGCAGCACTGGCCCTGATTGAAGAACAGGGCAAAGTACGCCCCCTGCACGGCGGCGTCGATATCGGCGTCGGCAAACACGATGTTCGGGCTCTTGCCGCCCAGTTCGAGGCTGACCCGCTTGAGGTTGCTTTTGGCGGCGCCTGCCATCACGAGATGGCCCACCTCGGTCGAGCCGGTGAACGCCACCTTGTCAACGTCCATGTGCGTGGCCAAGGCCCCGCCGGCGGTGGGGCCCATGCCCGGCACGACGTTGGCGACGCCCGCGGGATAGCCGGCCTCGAGGGCCAACTGTCCGATGAACAGGGCGGTAAGGGGGGTCTGTTCGGCGGGCTTGAGAATGACGGTGTTGCCGGCGGCGAGGGCCGGTCCCCATTTCCATGCCTGCATGAGCATAGGGAAATTCCAGGGGATGATCTGGCCACAGACGCCGACCGGTTCATGCCGCGTGTAGCAGAAGTAGGGACCGTTGATCGGGATGGTCTTGCCGTGGATCTTGTCGGCCCATCCGGCGAAGTATCGATAGCAGGCGGCCGTCAGCGGCACGTCGATGTTGAGGGCTTCCTTGTAGGGCTTGCCGTTGTCGAGGGTTTCGAGCTTGGCCAGCTCCTCTCGGTTTTCTTCGATCAGATCGGCCAACTTGTACATCAGCTTGCCGCGCTGCGTCGCCGTCATCTTCGGCCACTTGCCGGTCTCGAAGGCCTTGCGGGCCGCGGATACGGCCTTGTCGATGTCCTTGGCGTCGCCCTCGGCGAGCCGGGTCAGCACCTCGCCGGTTGCCGGGTTCGGCGTCTCAAAGGTCTTGCCATCCACGGCATCGACCCAGTTGCCGTCGATGAGACACTTGTTGTATTTGATTTCCACGTCCGGCGGGGTCGCGGTTGCGGTGGCCATTTCCTTGCTCCTGATTCTGTCGATGAGGCGGTTGTTGATTGCACCGGCGGTTGGCGTTTGAAAACCACCCGGGCCGACGGTCGAACACTTAACGCGGTAGCGTAGTAGCCGCGAAAAGGGGTGTCAATTGCCGGATCGGCCCGGTCAGGCCGTGCTCGGCTTTCCCAAACGCGAATACGCACCGGCGAGACGCCGAGGCTCCCCGGCGAACGCCGCCGCTGCGCGGAATTCGCCCGAGACAAGAAAGGGCCTACCCGCGCTTCGGCAGGGGAATGCCGAGGCGGGCCATGACCAATTTGAGGTCGGCCCAGACCTTTTTCTTTTCGCCGGGGCTGCGCAGGAGATAGGCGGGGTGATAGGTGGCCATCAGGGGGATGGGATTGCCCTCCAGGGGCGTGCCGCTGGGATAGAAGTCGTGGAAGCGGCCGCGGAGACGGCCGATGCCGTCGCGCGTCCCGAGCAAGGTTTGGGCGGCCGGCGAACCCAACGCGATGATCAACTCCGGTTGGATGATCTCCAGTTGGCGCCGGAGATAGTCCTTGCACGCGACGACCTCGTCCGGGGCCGGGTTTCGATTCTCGGGAGGGCGGCACTTCAAGACGTTACAAATGTATACATCCTCGCGGCGCAATCCCATGCCCTTCTGGATCATGTCGGTAAGCAGACGGCCCGCCCGGCCGACGAACGGCTCGCCGCTCACATCCTCGTCGTGCCCAGGGGCCTCGCCGACAAATGCGATGCGGGCCGTCGGGCTGCCGACGCCGTACACGGTCTTGATGCGGGTTGCCGAGAGCCCGCATTGGGTGCAGCCCTTGACCTCGTTATCGTCGATCTGGGCAAGCTGAATGCGGCGTTGTTCGGTTTCTTCGGTCGTGAATGTGCGGGGAACCACCAGGGCGGTACCGGCTTGGGCCGTCGCCGGAGGGGCTTTGCGCTTGGGGACT
>JAPULF010000257.1 GCA_027295245.1 Planctomycetota bacterium | reverse complement strand
GCATTCCGAAAGGCGATTCGAGAGAACAGCGAATCGCCCCCGAAGAAAATCGGGACCAACATGATCGTTCGCGGAAACCATCCGGCCGCCGCACGGATTCGCGTCCGAGTCGCGGACCCGATGGAGCGACGACCAAACCGGCGGAGAAACCGATCCCCGAGGTGGACGACACCGTGCGCTCTTCGCCGCCGGCCGACGCCGCCCCCAAAGCTGAACCGCCCCAGAGAGGCACGCAGAGCGGAGACCGTGGGCGATCCGACCAGTCCGAAAAAACACCGGGCGATTCACCCGGGCGTCGCGGACGCCGCAGAAGGCGTCGGGGACGCAGAAGGAATCGTGGAAACGAGCAATCGCAGGGTCCGTCGCCATCGGGCGAATCGCCGCCGCCTCCGAAGAACGGTGGCAAGCACCCGCCCGACGATCGGCCGCCCGACTCCCAGTGAGTTTGCCCGGTTCCGGTCAAACCACCGAGGTGTGGTTGAGTGTGGAGTACGGATTGTCGACCTGACATGCATTCGGAGTGACTGGCAAAGTTTACCGGGAGGCTTGGGCCCCGCATCCCAGCACACCGTTGCGTATCCGTGATTTGTTCCGGCTCGAGGAGGCCGCCCGCCGTCGTAGGAACCGATCTTCACTGGTATCCTGTTGGAAAGGGTACGACGAGAGACACTCGCACGGCCGAATATGCCCATGCCCCATGAACACGAACAGTTCGACGACGAAGCCCTGCCGAGTGCAAGTCGCTACCCGGTCGATGCGTTTGACTTCCTGCACAAGGGCCTCGACTACACCGTCCGCAAAAAGCACGGCCCGCCCAACGAACGCCTGCGGTGGATCTACCGATGGCTCGAAAAGAACGAAATGGACCCGGGCGAACTCATCGAATCGCTGAAGGCCGGCCAGGTGCCCGACCAAATCCGCGATCAGATCCGCGAACTCGGCGGACCGGAAGCGGCCATCGAGGATCTCAATCGGCACGTCGCGGGCCCGGACCTGTGTTGGGGCCTTCGCGACTTGGCCATTCAGAGATGGGGATTTCTCGCCCCCACCGTCCTCCGCCGATGGGGCATCACTTCAACCCGCGATTTCGGCAGGATGGTGTTCACCCTCGTCGAAAACAATCTGCTTCAAAAGCAAACCGACGATTGCATGGACGACTTCGATGGCATATACGATTTCAATGCGGCATTCAGTCACGAGCGCAAGGGGGATATCGGCGCCGCATCCGATGACCCCGACGAGTGAAAGGTGCCTCGATGGCCGCCCCGCGTGACGCGACCGACAGCCACAGTTGGGAAACCCAGGACGCTCCGCGCATCTCCCGAAAGAGCATCGTGATCGCTTCCGTGATCTACACCCTTTGGCTCGGGTTTCTCGCGGTCATCGCGGCCCAGAGATGGATTTCCCTCCAGTAGCTCGCTATGACCGGTGGCAACAGCATGACCCGGGCCGTCGCACCAACCGCCGAATCGCACTTCCAAGACAATCTGCAGGCCCTCGCCGATTTCGACCCCCATCTAGCCGAAGACCTCCAGCGGGCAAGACCGCCGGAGTCCGCCCAACTGACCGCCGGCCGCGACGGAGCACCCACCTATTCCTGGACCGACGAATCGCTACGACGCCATTGGCTCGGTCGAACGTCGATGCCTACCGTCAGCGCCCCGCCGTTGATCGATGCGTTCGACCCCGGCCGAGGCAACGTCGTTCTCGAGGGGTTCGGCAGCGGATTGGAAGTCGAGCTGCTGCTCGATCGAACGAGCCCCCACCAGGCCGTCTTCATGATCGAAGACGACGCATGGAAGGCGGCGTTGGCCCTCCACCTGCGCGATTTCAAGGACCCCATTCGCCGCGGCCGGTTGCGAATCCTCTGCGGGCCAAATGCCTGGGAAGATCTTCGCTGCTTTCTGGTCGAAAATGACGGATACCTTACACCGGAACGCATCCTCTCATGGCCTTGGTTTGAGCCGCCCGACATCGCCGAACTCACTGCCCGTCTCCACCAGGTCGGAAGCGAGGTCGCCGTCGCTCGCGCGAAGAAAGACGCAAAACTCCAACACGCCGAAGCAACACACGACCCAATGGACAGCGAAGCTTCCCTGGCGGTGGTCAGCAATCTCCCCGATCCAGGCGTACAAGACCTCGCGAATCGAATACAGAGCGGCGCCGAATCACTCGGCTGGGCCTGTCGTCGATTCACGCTCGATTCCCCCGCGATGGTCCGCCCACAAGCGATCCAGGCAGAGCTTTTCGGCCGAAGCCCTTCACTCCTCCTCGTCCTTGGCGTCGGTCCCCAGTCGCTGCCCTATCGCCTTCCCGATGTCCCCGCATGCGTCATCTGCTCGCACGAGCACGGCATCTCCGCGAGCTGGCTGAATCAAATCCCCGACACATTCAAAATCGCCCTGCCCAATGCGCGCCAGGTCCAACAGGCCACCGAAATCGGCGTGGACCCTGCCCGAATCGTGTACACCCCCGCCGCCGCCGCCTCATTTGACTACGCCGGCGAACGATCCAAAGAACGGGCCGGCGTCCTGATCATCGGCGACCTCCCCGCTGCATCCGCCGACGCCGCGGGCCTGAACCTGGAATCCCACCGCCAGCTATGGGATTCGGCGCGTGACATTCTGCAGGCGCGGAGCGACACCTACGTCGACGAACAGGCCGACGAGGTGCTGGAAGCCGCCCAACAACAACTTGGAATCAAGCTGGACAGCAAGGAGGTGCGTCAAGGACTGACCGAGCGCATCCGCCGATTGCTGGGTCCGTCCGTCGTCAAGCGTGCCTGCGTTCGCGCGCTAGCCCTGGCGGAGATAGATTTCTCGCTCTACGGACATGGCTGGAATCACGATGAGATGTTCGCAAGTCATCATCAAGGACCTTGGCCCGAGCCCTCCGAAGCCCGCCAACGCCTCGCCCGACACGCGATGATCGTGTCCATACCCACGTCCCGGCGCATCGACGCGTCTCTGCTCGACGGCATCGCCGCATCCCTGGTCGGCTGCGTCCGGACGCATCCGTCCGATGAAACGGACGAAGGCCTGGCCGCCGTGCTCGAACCCGGCTCTCACGTTTGGCGTTTCGGTTCTCCAAGCCGGCTCGTCGAAATCGTAAAACGATTCCGCGCGTCACCACCAGAGTTCCACGAACGCGCCCGGCGGGCCACCCGACACGTCAACGAACATCACGCGTGGCGCCATCGCCTGCATGC
>JAPULF010000256.1 GCA_027295245.1 Planctomycetota bacterium | reverse complement strand
CGAATCAAGAAGGGCGAACTCGAGGTGGACGGCAAGAGTCCCATGGAGATGATGCTGCTCGAAGCGACGCAGGGAACCGTTCTTCGTCTGGTTGCTTCGGGCGAAGACGCCTTGTCCGCGATCGACGCCCTGGAGTCGCTTGTCAAAAGCGAGTTCGGCGAGGCGTAAGCGCCGCGACCGAATGGGGCCAAGCGCGAGGTCGGGTGGGCAGGGGTGTCCCATGGCGTTGAAAAGAGGCATCGGGGTTTCGCAAGGGGTGGTGATCGGCGACGCCTTGGTTCTCGAGACGGAAGAAACTCGAGTGCCCCGGCGCACGGTTCCGCCAGAGCAAATCTCTCACGAACTGGGGCTGGTGGCCAAGGGGTTTACCGCCGCTCGCGAGGACGTGGCCGCCGAACGCGAAAAGTTCGCCGCCCGGGCGGGTAGCGAACTCGCGGACATTTTCGGGTTTCACGAACACTGGTTGGCGGATCCGCGCCCCCAAAAAGAAATCGCGGGCATGGTGGAGGCGAAGCACTACAGCGCCGCCTATGCCATCAGCGTGTTCATGCGGCGCTATCGACGGCGCTTTCAGGAAATGGGCAGTCCGTATTTGCAGGAGCGGGCACGGGATTTTGTCGACATTGAAAGAAGATTGCTGCATCACGTCGGCGTCGAGACGCGTCACACGCTGGAGTCCCTGGAGGAACAGGTCATCATTGTTGCCCACGACCTGACACCCTCACAAGTCGTAGCACTCGAACGAACCAAGCACCTTCTGGGATTCGTCACCGACGTCGGCGGATCGACCTCGCACAGCGCCATTATCGCGGCCGGCCTGGGCATTCCCGCCGTCGTCGGGCTCGGCGACGTGGCCTCACAGGTGTCGTCGGGAGACCGGCTGATCGTCGACGGCCTCCACGGCGTCGTGGTCATCGATCCAAGTCCGGATCAGCTCGCCGACTATGCCGTCACGGTCGACCATTTGCGGGAGATTCGGGCGACGCTGGATGAATTGCGCGATCTGCCGGCCGAGACGCGCGACGGCGTTCGGATAGAGCTGCTGGGTAACATCGAGTTTCCGTCGGAGGTGGCCGATTGCCTCGAGAACGGCGCGGAAGGCATCGGCCTGTTCCGGAGCGAATTCCTGTTCCTGCAAGGCCCCACACTACCGACCGAGCAGGAGCAGTACGAGGCCTATCGGGACGCGGCAGAGTCGGTGGGCGATCGCCCGCTGATTATTCGTACCATGGACCTGGGCGGCGACAAATGTCACGTTGGCGGCGCATGGGAACCCGAGGCGAACCCGTTTCTCGGGCTGCGGTCTATTCGATACAGCCTTCAGAATCTGTCCGTCTTTCGACCTCAATTGCGCGCCATCGTTCGGGCCAGCGCGCACGGCGACATTCGCGTGATGTTTCCGTTGATCTCGCGAATCATGGAGTTGCGGCAGGCCAAGTACGTGCTGAGCCTGGTGTCGGAAGAACTCGAGGAGGAGGGGTACGAGTTCAAGAGTCAGATACCGGTCGGCGCGATGGTAGAGACGCCGGCGGCGGCCATCTGCTCTCGCGAGCTGGCCCGCGAAGTGGAGTTCATGAGCATCGGGACCAACGACCTCATCCAATACACCCTGGCGGTGGACCGCACGAACGAGCGCGTGGCGCAACTCTATACCCCGGCCGATCCGTCGATCCTCCGGCTGATTCGGGGAGTCATTACGGAGGGGCGGCGGAGCAAGGTCAGCGTCAGCCTTTGCGGCGAAATGGCCGGCGATCCGCTTTTCACTATCTTGTTGGTAGGACTGGGTTTATCAACACTTTCCATGGCCGCGAGCAATATTCCGAGGGTGAAAAAGATCATCCGAAGTATCACGATGGCCGATGCCGAACGTGTCAAACGCCGAGTTTTGTCCTTTGAAACCGAGCGTGAGGTGGTAAACTACCTGCGGGACGAGACTCGAAAGGTCTGGGGGGACATTTGACCTGCGACGGCGGTTCGCGGGAGTGCATGCGGCGGGCGTTGCCCGATCGGTGCTTTCCCGCGACTCGCTAAGGTAGCGAGTCAAAGAAGAGCGTTCCGGTGGGTTGCATTAGCGCTCACGTCAGGGACCGAAACACCGTTTTTGAGGGACAGCATACGGGTTGCGCAATCGTGTAGCGCTTCGTTTCGCGGTCGAAGGTGATCTTCGATTCATTTCCCATCACGATACGTTGAGGATGTTCGAGCGGGCCATGTCGCGCGCCGAATTGCCGGTACGGCATTCGGAGGGTTTCAACCCCCGTCCTCGGATGACAATCGCGCTGCCGCGTTCGGTCGGCGTGGCGTCGTCCGACGAGTTGCTGGTGTTGGAACTCACGTCGCCGTTGGGCGCCTCGAGGGTCGTGGATCAAATGTCGCGAGAAATGCCCGAAGGGATTCGGATTCTCTCAGGCCAAGACCTGGACGACAAGGATCGTCGCCTGCCTTACGAGGCTCGCTACGAAATGGGCCTTTCGCCGTCCGATCGCAAACTTGTTTTGCAGCGGGCGTCGGCGTTCCTGTCTCAATCGACCTACGAGGTCGATCGGGACATTCCGAAGCGAAACGAGAAGAAACGGGTGGACATCCGAAGCTACGTCACCACGATCGACGTAGCCGTCGATCGGTTGCAATGGACGCAATTGGTGACGACGTTCGGAACCGTTCGCCCCGATGAGATGCTCGAAGCGCTGGGATTCTCACCGCAAGAGCACGTTCATCGCCTGCATCGGTTTGCGGTCAAGTATCACGCTTGAGACTCCGCCCGAGGCCCAACCCCACGGCTGTCCCCCGAGAGGAATATTGTGCCCAAGTTGAAAAGGCGAAGGGCGTCCAAGGACGCGCTCGCAGCAAAATCGTCAGAAACAAAAACAGACAAGCCGGAGGAGGATTCGCCGGCCGCGAAAGGGACCGCTTCCCAGGCCGCTCCACCGGTTCAGAGGCCACCGCGGTCCGGACGGAATGCCACAAAGGAATCGGCCGGCGGCGGCGAAAATGGATCCGATTTCGGCGCCGGAATACTCGATTCGGGCGTATCTTCGAACGAGAGTCAGCCATTGCCGTCTCGGAACCGGCCCGCGACGTCGTCGGAGTCGCCCGAGGTTTCGGCCGCCGAGAGGCCCGCTCGTCGCAACAAGCGAGGCCGTCGTGGCGGGGGCCGCGCACGAAAGGCGTCCCGCGCGGATGACAAGGGCGAAGACTCGAATGGCGCGGCGGATCAGACCGAATCGACAACCGAACCGAGCGAGTCGGCATCGGCGCAAGCCGTTCCGGATGTGAAGAAACGCTCCTCGGACAAACCCCGACGCCGCAGGAGCCGGTCAAGAAAAGCGTCTGCCGACGGAGAAGAGTCCGAAGCACGCACCGCCCCGGCGTCGGCCGAGAATCAGGTCGAAACTACAACGGATGAAGAGGAACCGTCGGTCGAGTCCGGAACTGCCAAGCCGGCTGCCGAATCAAAAGCCACGGCGGGCAGACCCCGGCGGTCGCCCCGGAGCGTGCCTTCGACCGCAAAGTCTGATGCTCCAGCATCGAAAGCGACGCCCGCGGGCCGCCGAAAGATGCTCATCAACGTGGCGGACCCCGATGAGTGCCGAATTGCACTGTTGCAAAACGGTCGGCTGGACGAGTTGTACATTGAACGGGCCACCTCGACGTCGAACGTCGGCAACATCTACAAGGGACGGGTCACGAATGTTGAGGCGTCCATACAGGCGGCATTTGTGGACTTCGGGCGGGCCTCGCACGGATTCCTCCACATCAGCGACTTGCACCCGAAGTACTTCCCCCACGGCAAGGGAGAAACGGAGCAGGTCGGGCGCAAGACGCCGCGTCGACAGCGACCGCCGATACAAAACTGCCTTCGACGCGGCGATACCGTCATCGTGCAGATCATCAAGGAGGGTATCGGCACCAAGGGGCCGACGCTGACGTCCTACATTTCGTTGCCGGGCCGGTTCCTCGTCATGATGCCGGGAATGGACCAACTCGGCGTGTCTCGCAAGATCGAGGATGAAGACCAGCGTCGAAAGGCCCGCGAGCTGCTGGGCCAGCTCGAGTTGCCTAGCGACATGGGCTTTATCGTCCGTACCGCCGGTGTCGATCGCACGAAACGCGATCTCCAGAGAGATCTGAGCTATCTCGTTCGCCTTTGGAAAAAGGTGGCCACGCGGGAAAAGACCGAACAGGCCCCGGCGGAGCTGTACAAGGAGTCCGATCTCGTCATTCGCACCATTCGAGATGTCTTCGATTCGAGCGTGTCGGAGATTCTGGTGGACGATGCTACGGTCGCCGCGAAGGTGCAAGAGTTTCTTTCGGTGGCGAGTCCCCGCTCAAGGAACATCGTAAAGCATTACGACGGTACCGAACCTATTTACTATAAGCACGGCATCGAGGCCGAAATAGATTCGTTGCACTCGCGGCACGTGCCGCTGCCTTGCGGCGGATCGCTCGTGATCGAGCAGACCGAAGCCCTGGTGGCCATCGACGTGAATTCGGGCAGGTTTCGTGTGCCGGACAACGCCGAGGAAACCGCCTATCGTGTCGATCTGGAGGCGGTCGAGGAAATCGCCAGGCAGTTGCGTTTGCGCGATCTCGGCGGGTTGATCATTTGTGACATGATCGATCTGGGCCAGGAACGGCACATTCGCGAAATCGAGAATCGGTTCCGAGACGCCTTGAAGAAACACAAGGAACGGGCCAAGGTGTTGCGGATGTCCAAGTTCGGTATTATCGAGTTGACCCGGCAGCGCCAGCGGCCGTCACTCGCCAAGAGCAATTTCCGCGAATGCCCGCGGTGTTTCGGCACCGGTCGCGTCAAGGCGATCGAGTCCGTGGCGCTGGATGTGATGCGGCGGGTCCGGTTGGCGGCCCACCGCGGCGGCGTGGCTCGCATCGA
>JAPULF010000255.1 GCA_027295245.1 Planctomycetota bacterium | reverse complement strand
TAGAGCATTCCAGTCGTTTCGAACCACACCGCCGAGCGGCAAGTGACCCGTCGCCATCCCGAACGGAAATCAGAGAATTCTGAAAAACTTCGTTGCGCCAATACCGCAAAACGCACTACTAGTAACGGGAAGTGTGTTCGTCCGGAGCCTTGGGGGGTATTTGTCCGGTCAAGACGTCTCCACGGTTCCGCGCGCGGATGGCGTTTCCCTCGAGTAGCCTTTTTCTCTCAACTCGCATCACGGGCATCGCAGCGGATAACGCTGCTGCGATGTCCGCGCGCATGAGATCGCTTCGCGATTGACAGTAGAGCCACCACTCGCGGGTGACGTGCACGGAACACAAGAATGCCCCGCCTCTGCGAAACGCCAAATGCGACAACCGTTCGTGAACTGCCGGGGTTCGAAGCGCCGCGCGTCAGCACCGACCGAGTACGGCGCTGTCCGATTCACGATTGAATACAGTCTGTGCGTTCGGCCATAAGGCCGACACAAGTGCGACAGCGGTTTCCGAAAAGCGCCTAATCGACCGAAAGGTACTGGACGCTGAACCAGCGTTTCGCGTCCGTCCACACCCGATCCACCGTGAAGCCCGCCGCCGATGCCAGCGCGGCAAACTCCGAAATCGAATACTTGTGCGAATTCTCCGTGTGGATGGTCTCTCCCGCCTCGAACGAAATCTCCGTCCCGCCCACGCGAACCACCTGGGCCCGCCGGCTTCGCAGGTGCATCTCGATGCGACCCTTCTCGTCGTTGTAAATCGCTTCGTGTTGAAACTGATCGACGTCAAAGTCCGCCCCCAGTTCCCGATTGAGCCGCACGAGCACGTTCTTGTTGAAAGCCGCCGTGACACCCGCCGCGTCGTCGTAGGCCCGCTCCAGAATGGCAGCGTCTTTCTTCAGGTCCACCCCGATCAACATCCCGCCGTCCGGTCCGCATGTCTCGACCGCGTTTCGAAGCAGATCGACCGCCTTGTCCGGCTGCAGGTTTCCGATCGTGGAACCCGGAAAGTACAGCAACCGCTTCTCGATCGGTCGATCGCATTCCGGCACTTCAAACTGCGCCGTAAAATCGGCGCACACCGGCAACACCTCCAGTGTCGGATAGTCCGCATTGACTTCTTTCGCCGACGCCAGAAGGTGCGCCTTTGAAATGTCCACCGGCACGTACGCCGCCACCTCCTTCAAATGGTCCAACAGGATGCGAGTCTTCAGGCTGCTTCCGCTGCCGAACTCGATCAGCAGGCAGGACGGCCCCGTCAATTCGGCGATCTCGTCAATAGAGTCGCGCATGATGCCGAGTTCGGTCCGCGTCGGGTAGTATTCGTCCAATTCGCAGATCCGGTCGAACAGTTGCGACCCCCGAAGGTCGTAGAAGTACTTCGAGGAAATCGTCTTCCGCCTCTGCATGAGGCCGTCAACGACTTCGTCGCGCATCTGCTCGACGCCCGGTTCCAAATCTGTAAGTGCAACGTCCCGCGACGACTTCACGTCTCACCGTTCTTTGCCAGCCGAATGCCCATGAACTGCCACCGCGCCGAAGGCGCGAAGAAGTTTCGATACGTTCGCCTGATATGCGATTGCGGCGTCGCGCAGGATCCACCGCGCGACACCATCTGATTGCTCATGAATTTTCCATTGTACTCGCCGAGCGCCCCCCCCGCGGGGGCATAGCCCGGATACGCCGTGTACGCACTGGCCGTCCATTCCCATACGTCGCCGAACATCTTGGACGGCGTCAAGTCCGAATCACACCCGGACCCGCAAATCGGTTGATACACCCCGTTCTCTGCGAAATTGCCCTCCATCGGCGCCGCGCCGCAGGCAACTTCCCATTCCGCCTCCGTCGGAAGGCGGCCCCCCGCCCACCGCGCAAATGCGTTTGCCTCGTAGTAACTCACGTGACAGACCGGAACGTGCTCGTTCAGTGCCCGCATTCCGGCCAACGTCATTACCTGCAGGCCGCCGTCGCCATGTTCCCAGTACAAAGGCGCCTGCCATTCGTTGGCCTCAACGGTGTCCCACCCATCGGAAAGCCAGAGCTCCGGCCGCCGGTATCCGCCGTCATCGATGAACGCCGCAAATTCCCCGTTTGTGACCGGTCGCGACGCAATCTGGAACGGCTCCAGGAATACGCGATGCCTCGGTGACTCGTTGTCATACCCGAAGCCGTCGCCCGAATGACCCGTCCAATACAGCCCTTCGTCAAATCGGTGCCATCGCAACGCCTCGGTCGTACCCCCGCCCGCAGCCCGAGACGCGTGATACGCCGGCCGCGTGGGGTTGCACCAGAAAACGTATTTGATGTCCGTAAGGATCAGTTCCTGGTGTTGCTGCTCGTGGTTCAGACCCAGCGTGATCAATTCCCGAAGCCGCCCCGAATCACCTTGCCCGGCTTTCTCCAGTAAGCCCACCACGTGCTCGTCCACGTAATGGCGATACCGGTAAATCTCCTCGACCGTCGGTCGCGAAAGGACCCCGCGACGGTTGCGGCAATGCGCCTCCCCCACGCCCTTGTAATACGAGTTGAACAAATAGCGATACCGCTCGTCGAGCGGCTTGTAGCCAGAAGACCCGTCCGCCACGAGAACGAACGTCTCGAAGAACCAACTCGTATGCGCCAAGTGCCACTTGGTCGGACTCACGTCCGTCATCGTCTGTATCACGTAATCTTCAACGGCCAGCGGCTCGCACAGCGCCTCGGTCGACTTTCGAATCTCCAGGTAGCGGGCCGCGAGCTCCGAGTCGCCCTGCGTCCGCGGAGTCTTCTCGACTGCAACGGATGGAGATTGCGCCTTTGTCAATGAGCTTTGCATGGCATCACCTCGACGAGTCGCAATGATCTGGATTAGAAGCTCCGCAACAAGATCGAATAGATCGACAGGCGGAATGAACATCTCTCGATCGTGTAATGACGATTCGAATTCGCTATGTTCGACGGGATCATAAACCGGTTTCATCGAACACGCAAACGCGCATTTAGAAGCTCAGGCGCTTAATTCATCGGTCGTGCGATCTGTCATTAACCGGTATTGAACACCGCCCTCATCGACTCGCAGGGCGAATTTTAGTGATTTCCGCGGATTCTTGAACCGATGGAACGCAACTTGCTTGGTTGGATCGGCGGCGGCGACCGTGATCCGATATATTGAGTCGTTTGTATAAATAAAACCCGGCTCAGTCTGCGGCCTTGAGACGAAGACCCTTGGGAACCCAAAAGCGCTCCGCAATCTCGAACACCCCTTGCGCCGCAAGTGCCAGCA
>JAPULF010000254.1 GCA_027295245.1 Planctomycetota bacterium | reverse complement strand
GGCCGGTAAAGATAGGCGGCGAATTTTCCGTCGTGCGAAAACTCGGTGGACGACGCCGACGGACCGAACAGCCCCTTCTCGGGGAACAGATCTTCGAGGGTCAATTCCTTGGAGGATTTCCGAGTCGTGGGCTTCTTGGACGAGGCATCCGAATCGACGGTCGGCTTTGAAAGTCGGCCGTGGTCGCCGTATTCCACGTCGGCCGCGCCAAACGCGAGCGGCAGCGCGGCGACGACGACCCAGCGCAAATGAGAGCGCACGAGCGATTCCCTCCATTGAACTGCGCGAACCGCCGCGGTTTCGACGGCGCGGCCCATTCCCGGCTCACTTTCAGATTAGCAGATTTCAGTTTGGATTTCGCACGCAATGTGCGTTGTGCCCGATTCGTTGACGCTAGACCCGATACGAATCCCTCCTACGACGCTGCAGGGGGTGGGGCAACCCGCGAGCCTGGGCATTTATGGGACGACCGGCGATCATAGACTCGAAATCGGATACGCCGGATGGCTATAATGATCGTCTTGGGAAAGAGGCGTTGTCGTGATTCTCAATCGAAAAACTGGTCTTCGGCGCGTTTACTGCGTCTTATTGACAGCCTCGTTGGTGTTCGCGCACGCGGCCATCGCGGACGTTGCCAACCTTGGGGCCCTCAAGGACAACACCCTCATCCAAGACTCCGCGGGCGCGTTCAGCAACGGGATCGGGCCGAGCTTTTTTTCCGGTCGGATCGGCGCGCCGGTAAACAGCATTCGCCGCGGACTGATCGCGTTCGATGTTTCGGGCAGCATCCCAGCCGGATCGATAATCGACAGCGTGACGCTGACGCTCTTCATGTCGCAGACGAACGCGGGGGCCCACACCATCAATCTACACCCGGTGTTGGCGGATTGGGGCGAGGGGACGTCGTTCGCCCCGGGCGGCGGTGGGGCGCCGTCTACCGCGGGCGACGCGACGTGGAAACACACATTCTACCCAAATAGTTTTTGGTCGTCGGACGGCGGCGACTATTCCGGGACCGTCAGCGGCAGTCAGGTCGTGAATCAGATCGGGTACTACACGTTCGGCTCGACTGCGACGATGGTGGCGGACGCGCAAGGTTGGCTCGACATGCCCGCCGGCAACTTCGGATGGATATTGGTGGGAAACGAAGCATCACCGACGACGGTCAAGCGCTTCGACACTCGGGAGAACTTCATGCCCGAGCGCCGTCCGGTGTTGAGCGTTGACTATACGCCCGCACCGAATGTTTGCTCGACCTGCGTCGGAGACATGAGCGTCGACGGTTCTGTCACCGGAGCCGATATCCAGCGATTTATTGATTGCATGACGGGGCAGACGGTCGTGAACTGTACCTGTGCCGACATGGATGCCAACCATTCATACGACCCTGCGGCGGATGTTCCGCTTTTTGTCGACCGCCTTCTGGCCGCTCCGCCTTGCGATTAACTCATACTACAATCGGATTCTGAAGAGTCAGTGAAGGTGCGCTGGACCGCGCATCCTCGGTTAGAGTGCGGTCAAGAGCGCATTGACCATGCCGGGGATGTCGCCGGGGTCGAGTTGGGAGTCGGCGTCGAAGTCGCCGTGGCAGATGTCCGCGGTCACCGGGGCGCCGACCATAGCTTCCACGAATCGGCGAATGTCGCGGCCGTCGATGAACGGATCGCCATTCATGTTGCCGTCCGCGGGTGTGTCGGGCACGCCGCAGCCGCAGATGCCGGGGGATGTTTTGTTCGAATCGATCGGGCATCCGTCGCATACGTCGATCAGTTCGTCGCCGTCGGAATCGAGTTGGCAATCATCGGGCACGTCGTTTCCGTCGCAGTCGTCGCTGTCTCCGCTGGAAATATCTATGGCATCGTCCTGGCCGTTGTCGTTGCAGTCCACGAAGGCAATGTCCAGATCCATCGCGATCGGCAGATGATCGGAGGTGACGCTCGTCAATGTATCGCTCGCTTGCAGGCCCGCGGCGCTTAGCGCGGCGGGGGTCATGGTGTCGGTATTCAGTATGAAGCTGTTGGCCACGGTGACGACGCTATCGGTATAAAAGAACCGATCGAGGGCGGACGGCGGGAAATTGCCGTTGCCCTGCCAGGTGAATGTGTCGCCCGTGAAGGGATCGGACGGCATGAGATTGGTCATATTCGATATGTCCCAATCACCTTGAACGTCGGGCCCGTATGCGCCGGAGTCCTGGATGTCGCCCGTGATCAGCGTGTCTTCCGGTTGGGGACCGCCGACGAGGTTGAAATCGCCCAAGGCGATCATGGGCGTGTCGGCCGGCAGGACGACTTGGTTGCCGAAGGGTCGGGCCGCGCCGCGGGCGTCACCGAGCCAATTCGCGATTGCGTCGGCACTGTCTTGACGCTTGTCGTCCTCGGAGCCGCCGGGGTTGCCGCAACACTTGAGGTGGACGCCGAGAAGGTAAACGTCCACCGAATAGTCGGCGTCCGGAAGGTCTACCAGCGCGATCGTGACGCCGCGTGTGGATGAGGCGGGGATCGTGTCGACGCGAGTCATTGTCAGCGGATGGCGCGATGCGATCGCCGTGCGGACGCCGGCGAGCAGGCCGAAGTGTACCTGCCAGCCCGGACCGCCGACCGGCAAAATACTGTTCATCCGGTTGGCCACGTCGCTCTGTGACACGTCCTCGACGAATTCCTGGAAGACGAATACATCGGCGTCCAGGGCGGTCAGTATCCGATCGAAAGCGGCGTCGGCGCTCGGGGTGTCGATGAAGTCACGGTGGTGATTGTAACTGACGATTCGAACGTCGAGCGGATCGGCTCTCGTAAAGTCCCCGTTGAGGGGGTCGTACGCACGGGCGCTCGAAACGGAGAGCACGATGACGCACACCGGAATCGCCGCATACCGAAATCGTCTCTTGCCACTCTCGCCGATACTCCCACGTCGCATGTTTCGACCCCTGCCCTTCCGTAATACGACCTAGAAAACAACTGACAATTCAATCGTTCATTCTTACCCATATCGGATCGCCACTTCAAGCCGGTCGGGGTGGACCGGCGTCCTATCATCGATTGCAAGGCCGGAGGGCACGGGAGTGCCGCAAATGCAACCCGCCCCGTCGTCACGTTGGTGATGAACCCGTTGACAATACGGAATCATCGTCCTTAATGCCCATTCGGACGTGATCCGTTCGGGCTCGGCTCTCGCCGTTGAAATCAATGCGAGCCCCGGGCCTCGCACGCGTCAGGCGCATTCCTGCCGCATGAGCGCTATCGGGCGACGAACGGATCCCGCCCTTTTGATGGGTTGAACAGTGTCCCGACTGCCTGCCATCGACATCGTCGTACTCGTTGTTTACCTGGCGAGCATGGTTGCGTTCGGGTGCTGGTTCGCACGCAAGAGCCGCGGCGTCCGGGCGTTCACGACTGCCGGCGGGGCCTTGCCGGCCTGGGCGGTCGGGCTCTCCATCTTCGGGACGTACCTGTCGAGCAACACGTTTCTCGGCGTGCCGGGAAAGGCATTTGGCGGGAATTGGGCGGCATTCGTGTTCAGCCTGTCGTTGCCGATTGTGGCGCTTGTGGCGGTGCGTTACTTCGTGCCCTTCTATCGCCGCTCCGGGTCGATCTCGGCCTACGAACATCTCGAGAAGCGATTCGGCGGGTGGGCGAGAACGTATGCGGTGATCGGCTACCTGCTGATGCAGGTTGCCCGGGTGGGTTCGATCATGCTCGGGATGGCACTGGTGCTTCACGCCCTGACCGGTTGGAGCATGGCCGCGATCATCCTGATTACGGGGGCATCGGTTACGCTCTACACGCTGCTCGGCGGTATCGAGGCGGTCATTTGGACGGACGTCATACAGAGCATCGTGTTGACGGCCGGGGCGCTCGGTATCGCGCTACTACTCATATTCGGGATGCCCGGCGGACCGGGCGAACTCGTTTCGTTTGCGGCAAAGGAAAACAAGTTCAGCCTTGGCGGATTCTCGCCCGATCCGACGGTGGAGACGTTTTGGGTCGTGTTGCTGTACGGCATGTTCATCAACCTCGGCAACTTCGGCATCGACCAGAACTATGTACAGCGATATCACGCGGCCCGCTCGGAGAGAGCGGCGGTGCGCTCGGTTTGGTTGGGGGCCATTCTCTACATACCTATTTCGGCTCTTTTCTTTTTCATCGGGTCTTCCTTGTTCAGTTACTATCACGCCCACCCGAAGATGCTGGCCGAGGTACGGACGCAGGTCGCCACACAGGAAATCGAGCGCCGGGGCGACGAACCGACTGCGGAGAAGATCACTCAACGCGCCGCGTTGCTCAGCGATCGAGACATCGGCGACAGCGTCTTGCCGCACTTCATCGCGCACGGGCTTCCGACCGGCCTTGCGGGCTTGTTGATCGCCGCGGTGGTCGCGGCCGCGATGAGCAGCATCGACACGTCGCTCAACTCGTCCGCCACCGTCATTCTCTCCGACATCTACCGGCGCTACGTCCGGCCGTCCGCGGGCGAAGCGGTGTCCATGCGGGTACTGCGGGTGTCGACCGTTCTATTTGGAGCGGTCGGCACGGGGGCCGCGTTGGCGTTGATTGATGAAGACAGCGTGCTCGATGCCTGGTGGCGGCTTCAGGGCATATTCGCGGGAGGGATGCTGGGGCTGTTTCTGTTGGGTCTGATTTCGCGGCGGGCCGGCAACGCCGCGGCGGCGACCGGCGTGGTAGTCGGCGTGTTGGTGATTGTATGGATGGCATTTTCACCCCAGTCTGCGCTGCCTGAATCGCTTCAGAGTCCGTTCCACAGCCACATGATCATCGTGGTCGGTTCGCTGACGATTTTCCTGGTCGGGCTGGCGATCGGTCGAATCCGCGGCAGGAACGTGTGACGAGAGCACGATCGATCTGATGTAATACGTTTCCTATACGGTCATGCTCGTGTCTCTCGCGACGCTCGCGAATGGAGCGATCGCCTTTTTCTAGGCCGGATCAGTTTTCTTTCCAGTCGAGCAACGTGGCGGGGTACGCGGCTCCGGATTCGGCCAGATTCCAGAACACGGAATAGGCGGGGTCCCATTGGAATATGTAGTTGCCGTCGCCTCGCGAGAGATCGAATGTCCCCGCCGTGCAGGCGCCTCGTACGCTCAGGAACACGGAGGTCTTGCCGCGGTCAAGGATCGATCCGCCGCAGATCACGCTGCCTATGACCGTCAGTTTCGCCTCATCCTTGTCGGCGACGATGTCCCCGGTGACGACCAGGGCCGGATAATTTGCGACCGCGGTCAATATCGTGTCCTGGTGAAACTTCAGATCGCCGACCACCACCAGCGTGCCCGTCAGAGTTGCGGCACCCTTCAGCGTGAAGTCGCCGGGGTCGGCCAGCAGGATACGCCCTGGATTCGTGAGAGACATGTCGATGGCGTTGACGGCATTGGCTTGGCCCGGCGTGAAGTCACGTCGGCCGAGGGCATGTGCGGTGTAGTCCTTGCCCTTGATAGAATACGCGGCGTACAGCGCTGGATCCGCGGGCGGGGGCGTGAACACGGGCTGCATCGACGACACG
>JAPULF010000253.1 GCA_027295245.1 Planctomycetota bacterium | reverse complement strand
GCGAAGCCTCGTTTGCTCAGCGTGGATTCCCAATAAGGCACCCACCGCTGACAAAAGCCGCATGCCGCGTCGTAGAGAATCCAACCCTCGGCCATAATGCGTTCCACGATTTCGGCTCCGTCAAGCGCCGATACGCACGCCCCTGAACACGGTCACTTTCGATCCGTCTGCCAAGAATGCAGACGAGGGAGGTCTTTCGAGTGACTCTCGAAACGCCTCACCATAAAGGCCCGCAACGTCGCAATCCAACCGTGCCTCCGTGGCGGTCGCCACGCACCATCGAGGATGCTCCACGCGATACTCGATCGTGCCGCCGTCGCGCTGCGCGGAATATCCCCAGTAGTGTTCGGCAATGAACTCCTCTTCACTTCCCTCCTGTATCGGCGATACCTCGGAACCGGTGACCAATTCGATCCGATTCTCCTGCCCGGAGAACAACCACGAGTACGAAACGGAGCGAACCTGCCCACGATCGCCTTCTTCGTGCTCGAGCCGGTGCGACATCGGCACGGCGAGGTAGTTTTCGTTGTAGAACGCTCGCGCCGCCCACGCGATGGCGGTTCGCGGCACCAGTTCCTTGATGAAGGTAACAGCCCTCCGCCATCCCTCCGCGGCCTTTCGCCGAACGTAGAATCTGAGGTTGACCTCCTCGAAGTTCCGGTGAAATGGAATCGGAAGGCCCAGGACGCGCGTCTTCAGGAAGAGAAACCCGACGACGCTGACGTAGGTGTGACCGTTCCAGAGGTCGAGTTCAGTGCCTGCGGGAACGAACTTCCCGAGGATTCGCGGGTCTACTTCGAAATTCAGCAAGGCGAGGTGCCGCCATTCCGCCCGCAAGAACGGTCTATTTGAAAACGCAGTAGTCTCGGCCATCGGCGCCATTCTACACGCGCCGCCGCATCCCTTCGATTGAAAGCACGGATGGGCGTCACTTATCGCCGATCGGACTCGGCAAGACCATGAACGTTCGCTTCACCTCGGTCTCATCCATGCTCACGGTAGCGGTGTATCGTCCGGGTGGAACGAAATCGGTCTGGCCCAAGCCCGACTCGGGGTTTTGGAATCGGTCGTGTTTCTCGTATTGCAGATCCCATACGACGCGATTGATGCCCGGCCGATTGGTTCCGGTGAGCGAACGGATCTTGTTGTCGTGGGCGTCCGTGATGGTCACTTTGAGTTCTTCGGCTGAGAAATCCCGAAGCCAATAGGTGATGCGAGCACCCATTGCGGGGTTCTTCGCACGAAACATCCGGTGGCTCCATAGACCGCTGTAGGGCATGAAGATCCGGGGCTTGGCATCGGGGATCTTGAATATGTGGAGGTCCGCTTCCAGGACCTCAGGCGTGAGTTGTGAGAATGCGGAGGCATCGTCCATGACGTAGATAGAGCGGCCGTGCGTTCCGGCGATCAGGTCCATTTCACGGGGATGTTGGACGAGGTCGTCTACCGCGACGGTGGGCAACGATTCGCCGTTGAGCCTGACCCAATGCCCGCCGCGGTCGATCGAGACAAAGGCCGCCCGTTCCGTGCCGGCGTAGAGCACGTCTTGGCTTTCGCAATCTTCGCGAATGACCTTGACCGAGCCGCCCGCCGGAAGGTCGCCGGCGATGGATCGCCAGGTCTTGCCCGCGTCGGTCGTCATGAGCAGGTGCGGGTCCATATCGTCATCGCGGTGACCGTCGACGGCTGCATAAGCGGCATTGGGGTCGCGATGGGAGGCCTCGATGTTCGAGATGTAGCGTCCATCCACCTCGGGCGGGGTGACGTCCTTCCAGGCGCCGCCATCATTGACCGTGACGTGAATACGGCCGTCGTCGGTGCCCGCCCAGAGCATGCCCCGCTGCAGCGGCGATTCCGCCAGCGAGACAACGGTGCCGAACGTCTCGGCATCCGACCCGACCGTGATCATCTTCTCCATATCGCCGGACGACAGGTCGTCGCTAATACGCGCCCAATGGTCGCCGCGGGCGGTCAGCTTGAAGACATGGTTTCCCGCCATGTACAACACGGTCGGGTCGTGCGGCGAAATGAAGAACGGCGTGTTCCAGTTGAAACGGAAGCGCTGTTCGCCTTCCTTGGGCGCGGGAATCAACCGCTTGCGTCGCCCGGTGTCGAGATGAATCCGGATCAATTCTCCGCCCTGCGACTCCGCGTAGACGATGTTGCGATCGACCGGGTCGAACGCCACGTGAAAGCCGTCGCCGTTGTTGATGAACTTCCAGTCGGCGTTGGTAATGGCCCATCCGGTTTCGCCAAGCGAATCGGCGCCGCTCTCTCGCGTGTTGCCGCTCGGACCGATCCAAGTGCCGTTGTCCTGTAGCCCCCCGCCGATTCGATACGGGTCGGACAGGTCCACCGCAACGTTGTAGAATTCGCCGACAGCCATGTGATTGAGAAAATCCCAGGTGGCGCCGCGATCGTACGAAACGTACGCCCCACCGTCGCTGCCGAGGATCAGGTGATCCGAATCGGCCGGGTCGATGACCATGGCGTGCATATCGACGTGCGCGATTCGGGCCAGCCCGGCCCGAAAGTGCTTTCCGCCGTCATCCGAAACGCCGAGACCCCACCCCAGCAGGTAGATGCGTTGATCGTCATCGGGGTCGATTCGAATCCGCGAGAAGTAGAAGGACCGCGGCGCCAGATTGCTCATCCGCGTCCAGGTCTCGCCATGATCGTCGGATCGAAAGACCCCGCCGCTCTTGCTGAAGTTGTTCCAGGCGTTCACGCTCTTGCCGCCGACATCCGATTCGACCGAGGCGTAGACGATGCGCGGGTCTTGCCGAAATACGTCCAGCCCGATGCGGCCGGTTTCGGAAGGAAGCCCGTTCGTCAATTTCTTCCAGGTCTGCCCGGCATCCGTCGAACGGAATATCCCGCCCTGGGGTCCCCCACCCAGGAAGCTGTACGCCTTGCGAAGACGTGTGTACATCGCCGCAAAAACCACGTCCGGATTCTTCGGATCGACAATGACGTCGCAGCAGCCGGTCAATTCGTCAACCTGCAGAATCGCATTCCAGTCCTTGCCGCCGTTGTCGGTTTTGTAGAGGCCGCGTTCGTCATTGGGCCCCCAAAGGTGGCCCATCGCGGCGACGTAGCAGACATCGGGATTGCGCGGGTCGACGGCCAGTTGCGGGATATCGTGGGTCTCTTCAAGGCCCACCTTGACGAATGATGTTCCGCCATCGGTGGAGCGATAGACCCCGTTTCCCCACGACGAACTGTTCCGCCCGTTGCCTTCGCCGGTGCCGACCCAGACGATCTTCGCCTTGCCCCGCTCATCCGGGTCCGGTTCCTCGCCATGGTCGGTCTTCTCGTCGGCCCAACCCGGCCAGTCGGTCGGGGCATCCGCCACCGCAACCGCTCCGATCGAGGCCGTCGCCTCTTTGTCGAACACCGGTGTGAATGTCGTGCCGTTGTTGATGGTCTTGAACAGCCCGCCGGTGCCGTATGCGATGAAAAACGTCTTGGGATTGCCGGGGGCGAAGGCAAGGTCGGCCACACGACCGCCCATGTTGGCGGGACCGACGCTTCGCCACGGTAGCCCCTTGAGGTCATCGGGGCGCAACGTGCGCGGTTCGGTCGGTCCGGGTCTCGTCGCCGAGGCGGTTGGCTCGGCAGTTGCATCGAGAAGTCGCTCCTCGGATTTCGCGACGGGCGGACTCTCCGAATCCTGCGGCACTCCCGCAGTCGGTTGCTCGCAACCGATCGTGAACCACAATAGGGTCAAGGGGATCACTGCGTTTCGTTTTGATCGGGACATTTCTATCTCCGGTGCAACGATGGGTCCAGCAGTTCGATTGATCGGATTATGAGACAGAAAGTCGGTCTTGCCTACCCCGGACGGTTCGGTAGGAACGCCTCCCAGGCCATCGCGCTGGCTTGCTGCACGCACCGGAGGCGTCTCACCTTCATGAATCGAATGCCGCGAGAGCCGGATCGCTCAACAGGTTCCAACAATGTTGGCATTTACAAGGGCTTGGTCATTCGATCGAACGCGTGGTCGGCGAAGAACGCGACGGATCCGCTGGCGCGAGTGTTTCGAATCGCGGCGACCGTGACTTCTGACGCTCAAAGGAGCCGAACCGCTTGTGATCGTGGGCCTTGGGCGGAAGGCCTAGAACCCGATCTTGTACCGTTCGGTCATCGTCTTGCGGACTTCGCTGGTGGCGGCGGGAATGCGTTGGAGTATTGCCGTCGCTTCGACTGCCCCCGCCGCAAGCTCTTCTTCCGAGACTTGTCGACGATCCGCGCTGAATTGCCTGCGCGCCGCCGACAAGTCGCTCCTGCGCACCGTGGTTCGCGTGCCGCTGTACAAGCTTCCGTACGCAACCCGCGAAGGCGCCCGTTCAAGCATTATTGCCGCGGCCCTGGCCCGGGCGGACTGCCGGTACGATTCCAAAACTCCGGATGCATCGCGCAATGTTCCGCTCACAAATCCTCCAAAGTTCACCATGTCGGCGTCGACGTTGAGAATGGGAAGCCGGTCAATCTTGCGGGCGTACTTCACCATCCAGACCGCCTCGGAATGTCCAATGTTCGCACCGCCCTTTTTGCGCAGACCGTCAACCAAGCTCGTGACGGACTTGAAATACCGTTGGCTGGTATAGCCCATGGCGTCAGCGTCGGTGGATTTCGCATCGGCGCTCGCGGTTTCTCCGGCCTTCAACGGTACCGGTAGTTCGACGATGCTTAACAGCTTGCGCAGAGCCCCCGCGGACAGGTCCCCGTCGATCGCAATCGACTTGCCGTTGGATGCGATCTTGAACTTCCAGTCTGCAAAGTCCTCGATCATGGCGCCGTTATTCCGGAGCACCTCGAGGAGACGCTCCTTTGCAAACCCCTTCATGATCGAAATATCACGGTTGAAACTGACTTTCATTTGACCTCGCGGCTTGTCATCGATTCGAACGCGGAGGGTAACACCGGCGATGCTCGAAAGTGCTTCACTCATCGCCTCCAGATCGACGTCTGATTGGCTCACAACCCGGGATGTTTGCAGGTTTTCAAGAACCTCTTCGGCGCTGATCGCGTCGCGCAACTCCAACGCCATGACGATATCGTCGGCGTCCGACTTTTTAGAGGCATTTTTTAGAAACGGGGACAAGGACTCACCACCGAGCGTCTGTTTTCGTCGCACCCAACGCGACGCGTACTGCCGATTGGCCGGATGAAGAACACCCATGACACGCTCGTCAAGTTTTATGAAGTAAGCGTCCAAGGGTGTCCAGGCGGCATCAGCGCCGCCAAAATTGTCCGTTCGACCGCCCTCCGCCCGCGCAATCGCACTCATGGACGGCGATTCCGTCATGTTCATGACGGCGACCTCCCAAACCGATTCCATCGTGCCGACGTCAAGCGCGGCGGCGATGACAAACTGCCGGGCCTCCGGCGGCATCATGACGGGCGAATCCACGTACCACGTCTCGTGTTTTTTCTTCCAGCCCTGCTTCTTGGCATATTCGCTGGCGTGCATCTTCTCGACATCGATCATCACGAGGAGGTTGGCATTGCCGGGCACGCGCCGCAGCAGGTCATTGAAATCGGCAAGGGCCACAGCCGAAGTGTGCGACCCTGCAAAAAGCGCGAGCAGTGTGATCGATCGGAGATTCATTTTTCCATCCTTTTCTTGCGTTCTTCGAATGTTGTTCATGACGAGCCGGATTGTCAGACAGCTCGGTCGAGTTCGCACATCTTATTCATTGAGAGACCGGAAGCCAAGCGTCCCAATGAGACAGTCTGCCAATGTCACTCGGGCCGCCCTCGAACTGCGGTCCAACCCATATCTCCGGCCGGCCACCCAAGATGTCGCAAATCGGCCGCGCGGTTTGTCTTCC
>JAPULF010000252.1 GCA_027295245.1 Planctomycetota bacterium | reverse complement strand
CGGGGCCGCGGCGCTTGCGCGAGCGATGGGGGTGTCGGCCATGCTGGTCGGCGTCACAGTCGTGGCCTTCGGGACATCGGCTCCCGAATTCGTCGTGTGTGTTACGGCGGCATGGCGAGAAAAAACGGACATCGTGGCCGGCAACGTCGTTGGCAGCAACATCCTGAACGTGCTGCTCGTTCTCGGTGCAACGGCGGTTGTATATCCCCTCAAGGCCCAGGCCGCATTCGTCCGCCGTGAAATCCCCGTCATGGTGGCCTCCGCGTTATTGCTTTGGCTGCTCGCGCGCGACGGCAAGGTCGACCGATTGGACGGAGCCCTGCTTCTGTGCATGCTCGCCGGCTACTTGGCCTTCACCGTTTGGCTCGCCCGGCGAGAGAGCCGGATTGTCGCCGAACAATACGAGGATGTGCCCCAGATCCGGCGGCGGCCACTGTGGTTGGACTTCGTACTGATCGTGGTCGGCTTGATTTTCTTGAGTCTCGGATCGGGTGTTTTTCTAGACGGCGCCGTCTGTATTGCGCGTCGTTTTGAGGTGCCGGAGGACATCATCGGTCTGACTCTCGTTGCCGGCGGAACGAGCTTTCCCGAACTGGCTGCATGCCTTGTTGCCGCCTGGCGGAAGCATCCCGATATTTGTCTCGGAAACATCATCGGAAGCAGTATCTACAACATTCTGGGAATCGCGGGGGCCGCGGCGGCGGTGGCGCCCCTGACGTTCGGACACGGCTTGCTGACCGAACATCTTCCGGTGATGGTCGGATCCTCCGTCCTTCTTTGGATCATGGTCAAAACGGGCCTTCGCGTCTCCCGCCGCGAAGGGGTTGCCCTACTCACTGCCTACGCCGTGTATTTCTTCTGGACCGCCCGCGGACTCTTCGCCGGTTGAGAGACGGACGGTTCGGCACTCGCCGAGCGGTTTTCACGCTACAATCAATGGAAACCGGGCGCGAGGAAAGTCGAGTGACCTCAGGAAAATCGATGCGGCCACTGTTTGCAGCGGTCGGTCTGGTGATCGCAGGGGCCGTTTTCGTCGAGGCCGGCCCGGCAACCCGTCCGGCCGAGCCGACGACGACACGACCGACCGCCGATGAAAGCGTGATCGGGCGGTCCATTGCCCCATTGGTGCGGAATCTGGCCTCGCCGCGATATGCGGTGCGGCAGGCGGCCCAGCGACGTCTCGAATTGATCGGCGACGCGGCCACTCCGTTTCTGCTACGTTACGTCAGCGACCCGAATCCCGAAATCGCCGGTCGGATCGTGGCGTTGATTCAAGACCCGCGCGAACCGAAACACCGCGTCGAATTGGCATGGCGACTTCTGTGTACGACCAACCCGGACTGGATGGAACGGGCCGTCCACACGATCTTTGAAGAACCGGCCGAGACGTGCGAGCTGTTCATGGCCTGTGCCGAGGACGCGACCGGGATCGACCGCGTCGTTGCCGGACCGATCGTCGATTGGCTGGCACGGTGGAAAGAAGAGGAGGAGCGGTTTATGCCGAAGTATGAAGAGATCAGGCAGGCCGACCCGGTTGCCGCCGCCCGTTTGCTTTCCATGCACACCGACGGTCGGATGTACATGGCGGAGGCGGCGTATTGGGAATCCCTGGAGGCCCTACTTGACCATCGCACTCAGAATGACAAAGTGAATTCCACGGCGAGGGCGTCGACTCGCCCGACCACGAGGTCCGCCCCATGAGGTCCGCCCCATGAGAGTCAGCGGCTCGCAGCAGCCTTGCCCAAAATGTCCATGAGGGACGTCTTCTTGAACAGGGTCTTGAGCGCGCTGATCGTATCCGTGCGTGCCCGGCGGAGCGTCGAGTCCACTGCGGGGGGGATCGTGGTCAAGGAGGGCGCTTCCATTTTGTCAGTCGCGATTCCGCCCACGCCCTCGAAAATATCGTGCATCGTCACTTTGTCCGCCGGTCGATTCAGTCGATATCCCCCGCGCGGACCGCGATCGGAATGAAGGAGTCCACTATTCGCAAGTTGGCTCAGGATTTTGGCGGTGTACGCTTTTGGAAGCCGGTATCGCTTCGCGATGTCCGCCGCGCGAACACCGGGTGGATTCGACGCTCCGCGCTGTTCCTTCGCAATATCGTACATCGCAAGTACCGCGTATGCAGAAGCTTTGTAACGAAGCATATTGGGTTGCTCCAGGCAGACCAGATTTTGTCAGGCGATACTTGTATCCGCAAAACATTGAGCGGGTCGCCGTAATGAACTCCCAGTCGTCAGGAATCGACAAGGGCCAGTCTGCCCTGAGTGGCGCGTGTCGAAGGTCTTCTGACGACTCTCCATTCGGAGGCATTCTATCTTGGATTGTCATGGTGCAACAGTGGTTTCCTATTATATTGGACTACATGATTCCCCTAACCCTTCGAGTGCCATGTTTTGGGTGATATTATTTGACTTAACCCATTTGGGGTTACATCATTCCACTTGTCGCTTTGAGTGCCATTTTAGGCTACATGATTTCCCCTAACCCTTCCGGCGCCACAACCGCCGCACGGCCTTGGCGCGCTGCTAGCGCGGGTTTGCCTCCGTTCACGCCATGAAAGGGCCGACATTGACCATGATGAGCAAAAACACCTTGAGGCACTCCTGGTTACGGGCCTTGGGTGTCGAGGGGCTTCCCGAGACGATGGAGGTCGGGGGGAGGTCGTATCGGCACTCGGAGACTTTTAAACATGATTTTTTCGCGGCGACCGGGGCGTACGAAGGTCCGGATGGAAGGGTGATTTTGAAATTACAACGTCGCGTGTCTGTTTTTGGCGTTCCGCTCCTGTGGCTGGGGCGCTTTCTGGCGCGGCGAGAGGCCCGAATGTGCGAGCTGCTGGGCTCCGTCGAAGGTGTTCCACGATTTGTGGGGCGTTGGGGTCCGACGGGAATCGTTCGCGAGTGCATTGAAGGCGAAACCTTGACGAGGAAGACGCTCGTCGACGACGAGTTTTTCCCGAGACTGTCAAACATGCTGCGCGAGATCCACGAGCGAAACGCCGCATATGTCGATCTCGAGAAGGTCGAGAACATTCTGGTGGGCCGTGACGGGCGGCCCTACCTCTTCGACTTCCAGATCTCGTGGCATCTGCCGGCGAATCGACTCGGCAATACTTGGGTAGCCGGGCATGTACTTCGGAATCTGCAGGCTGCCGACCAATTCCATCTCCTCAAGCACCGGCGGCGCATTCGACCCGATCAACTCAGCGCCGATGAGATGGCCCGATCGCTTCGACCGCCGTCGTGGATCAGTTGGCATCGCGCGTTGTTTCGCCCGTTCACGATGCTGCGTCGCTGGATACTGGTGCAATTGCGTCAGCGCACGTCTTACAGGACTCGCTCGCCGGGTTAATCGGCGGATGCGGTGGGGTTCCGGTCAGTCGGCGGGCACACATCGTTCGTGAGCCCACGAGCGCAGGGCCGCCAGCTTCTCCTTCATCAGCACCGACAACGGTCGGGTGTTTTCGAGTTCGTGGGCCAACCGGTCGGTGTCAATATCGCATTTGTCGGCAAACGCCCCGTAGAGCGCCGAAATGATCGCCTGCTCGATCTCTGCGCCGCTGAAGCCGTCAGACGCCGCGGCCAGTCGCTTCAGGTCGAATTTGGCCGGATCGCGTTCTCGACGGCGGAGGTGAATGGCAAAGATCTTCTCACGGGCGCCGTCGTCCGGAAGATCCACGAAGAACACCTCGTCGAACCGGCCTTTCCGCAGGAGTTCCGGCGGCAATCTGGTGATGTCGTTGGCGGTGGCAACGATGAAGACCGGTTGTCGATGATCCTGCATCCATGAAAGCAGCGATCCGAACATCCGTTGAGACAGGCCTCCGTCCGCCGAGCCATCCGTGGCCGACGCAAAGGCCTTTTCGATCTCGTCGATCCACAGGACGGCCGGCGACATCGCTTCGACCTGCGACAGGGCGCGGCGCAGTCGGGCCTCGGTTTCGCCGACGAATTTCTGGTAGAGAACGCCCGGATCCAGCCGTAGCAAGGGCAGTCCCCAGAATCCGGCCACGATCTTGGCGCACAGACTCTTTCCGCAACCCTGCACGCCGAGCAAGAGAAAGCCACGCGGCGGCGTGAGTCCAAACTCCTTGGCGCGTTCGGTGAATCCGTCGGATCGTTCCTTCAACCAGCGCTTCAGCCGATTGAGCCCGCCGATCTCGTCCGTCGTCACATCGATCGTGATCGGTTCCAGGACGCCATGCCGCACCAACAGCTTTCGCTTGGCGTCGGCGATTCTCGGCAGATCGTCGACGTTCAGAGCGTAGTCGTCGTGCAGCGCGGTTGCCACGACCTGGGCCGCTTCCCGGCGCGTCAGCCCCTGGAGCGTCTGAATAAGTCGCTCCGTTTGGAACCGGCTCAATTTCACTTCCGTGCGGTTGAGCTTCCGCACTTCCTTCAACGTCTCGCGCACCACGGCCTTCAGCTCGTCCGCGCTCGGCCACTTCACGTCGAACGGTACGGTCAGCCGTCGCACGGCATCGGGCAGGGCCCCCGACGTTTCAACGAGGCAGAGCGTCGCACGCCGGGTCGTTAGCACACTGTGGATGTCTTTCAGCCTTCGAAGCTCGGTGGCGTCCTTCAGGTGCGGTGACAGGTCCTTGAAGACGTACACCGCCTCCAGTGTCGAGTCGTGAACGAAGGCGAGGGCGTGTTTGGCCGATTCCGTGTTGGCGATTGGGCCGCCGGCGCTGGGGCGGCGCCGCAAAAGGCCGGTCGTGACCGACCATTCGAACATCAGCCGTTCCATGTCGGCCGCGACCCGAGAGATCAGGGCGAGGGCCCGTTCCTCGTCGGATGTTTCTATCGAGATAATCGGATGCCGAGAGCGGATCAGCAGTTTGAGTTCGTCCGACAGTTCATTCAGCATGGCTGAACATGTTACCACACCTGTCAAAACCGCATGACTGATCGGCTGTGCCCGGCGGCCGGGTCTTCGTTCAGGCAGGTCGGGTTGTGGACACTTGCGCCGGCTGGGATGTGGGGCGTTTGATCGGCCTGGGTCTCTTTGAACCCGCGGGACGGGAGGTCGGTCGCTGAAAGCGGGGACTGCGGGGCTGCGTCGTCGGAGTGCCGTTTTTTTACGCCTTTCACTGGCGTCCGGTTGGCGCCTCTTCGCGGCGGTTGATTTTTTGCGGCGGGTGTGTCGGTGAGCTTTCCGGTTCGGCGGTTACGGCCCTTTGCGGCTCGCCGTTTGGCGTCGGCCACGCGCGTGGTGGGCCGGCGGCGGAACGGTTTGACCGGTGAAGCCTTCTTGACGGGTTCGGGCGGGGGCTTGGGGCCACCTTGTATGATCGGGTATCGGGGGCGCGACTGATACCGTCGAACGCGAAAGGTATGCGCT
>JAPULF010000251.1 GCA_027295245.1 Planctomycetota bacterium | reverse complement strand
AAATGGAAATCGGGGTGGGCTACAGCGAAGATATCGATCGGGTGAGCAAGGTGATCCTGGAGGCGGCCACCGAGCTCTGCCAAACTCCGGAGTGGAAGGACAAGGTGCTGGCGGATCCCGTCGTGCCCGGCCTGCAGAGTTTCGGCGACAGCTCCCTCAATATCCGCCTCGTCGTGAGAACGCAGCCCGGTGTCCAGTGGGGTTTGGCCCGCGCACTGCGGAAACGCATCAAAGAGCGCTTTGATGAGGAGGGCATCGAGATTCCATTCCCACAGCGGGTGATCCACCACGTCCACACCGGCGACAGCAAAACTTCGCAAAGGAACCCAAATCAAGACGGCGGATAGCTCGCGTATTACCGACGGGTGGAAGGCCGCATACTGGGGCCGATCCGCCGGCGGCGGCGCGCAACCGGTCAATCGACCGGAATGGCGTACATGAAACCTGCCAATATCGCAGGTTCGGTCGCCGACCAATGAGCTGATGCCGCACTTTCGGTTGCTGACTATTCTTCAGGGATCGCTCGGGGGCGATATCGCCCCGCACCGGGTCGCGGCATTCCTTTTGAACAAGGGCCGCTGCTTGACTGCTTCCAAGCGTTCATTCATCATTCGCCCGACTTCATCGAGCGCGGCCTTCCCCTGTTTCACATCCGCATCCGCCGGTACCGGCGTATCGACGTAATTGTCCTCGTAACCGCTGGGAAGCGCCGGCAGTGGATTCACCTGCTCTTGGGGACGTCGGTTAGGTCCGTCATGCGGTCCTCTGTCTTATGCCGCCTCTTTTCCACCCCTTGATCAGGACGCCGACCACGCAGACGTGAGACAGGAGACCCGCCAGGGCGAGGGCCTCGAAAGGCCGGCCGACCACCGCACCGAGGCAAATCAGCAGGATCCGCAAGTCGCGGCGCTTCAGCCGGTTGAAGATGTCGTTGGGGTAGGGCCGGCGCGTCCGAATCACGAACTCCTTGGTCACGTAACTGGCCATGATGAACCCGAAGGCCGCCAGGAATCCGACGATCCACGGCAGCGGACCGGCGTGGGCCGTCGCGAAGGCGTATGTGACGGCCAGAGCGACGGCCATGTCTGCGTATCGGTCTAAGACCGTGTCGAGCCACGCGCCGCGAGCAGAACTCATATGTTTTAGGCGGGCGATCTCCCCATCGCAGCCGTCGATGACGGAAGCCAACTGGACCAGCAGTCCGCCGACCAGTACGACGGCGTACTGGCCCACCGAGAGCAAGCCTGCTCCCAGAAGGGAGATCAGGAAACTGATCACGGTTATCTGATTCGGCGTGATTTCCGTCGACACCAGTCGTGCTGAGATACGCGTCGAAATAGGACGGTTCAGTCGAACGGACACGTAACCGTCTTCGCCCCCCTTTGTCAGGTTGGTGAGCAGGCGGCGGCGGGCCTCGCGGAAGGCCTTCGGCGTATCCACGTCGATCCAGCTTTCGCCGGAGACGTCGACGGCCTTGACTTGGCCGGCCGTTGCAAGCTCGCTCACGCCATCGGTCAGCGAGTGCCGCTCCTGAGTCCTGGCTTGCCTCAGTGCCTCGAACAGGGCCCGCGTGCAGAAGAACACGCCGGTGTCAGCGGCGTCCCATTGTTCCAGGCTCTTGCCGATCCGAACCACACGATTGTCCGAGAGGACGACCTTGGTGACATCATCGACATCAAAGACGCCGGTCTTATCACGATCCACGGCGAGGCATATCCCGTCTTCCCGGGGGCGGCTCCGGAGGATCTTCTTGATCAGCGACGGGGTGATGAGGTGGTCGGACATGGTGAGCAGGAAGGTCTCGCCTGCGACCGTGTCCGCGGCGGCCAGCAGGCTAGCACCGTTGCCGAGCTTCCAGTCATCAGCGGTAACGAACTCGACCTGGCACTGCCTGCGGGCGGCGATCTCCTGGTAATGCGCCCGGACTTGGTCGACGCGGTGGCCGAGCACGACAAGAAACCGTTCAATGCCTGCGGCGATGCAGGACGTGATGGTCCGCTCCGCCAGCGACAGGCCGAGAAGGCTCAGCACGGGCTTCGGAGCGCCGTCTTGATGGCCCGCCAGACGCGAGCCCTCGCCTGCCGCGAGGATGACGGCCAACGGCCGGGCGTCCGGGGAAACATCAGGTGCCGCTACCAGTGAGCGCATCAACGATCTCCATGGCAAGTTCGGTGGTTCCCGCCGCAACGAGGGTCGTCCGCTGCCGGAGATTGGCGAACGCTTCAAGCGGATTGCCTCGTGCATCGACCACGCATCCGCCGGCCTCGCGCAGAATCGCGGCTGCAGCAAGGAAGCTCTCCGGTGTCAATCTGGACCGCACATCAATATGCGCGTCGATCGCGCCCCGTGCTACGAAGGTGATGGCCCGAGAAGCACACCCGTAAGAACGCACCGCGCGGGCTGTGGCGAACAGGTTTCCCACGGGCGGCGTCGGCGCAAAGTGGTTGAGTTCGCACGAGATCAAGGCGTCCGAGATCTCCCGCACCTCGGAAGTTCGAAGCAGTTCCGCCCCATGGTGTGATCCCTCGCCTTGCGCGGCGATGATCGGCGTATCCTCCTCCAGGCCGCCAACCAGAACCGCAAGAACCCGGTCCAGGGTAATCGGTCCGGCCACCGGGAGCACGGCCACGGCGACCGAGGAAAGCGGCAGGCCGCGGGCCCAATTGTCCGAGCCGTCTACGGGATCGACGATGAACCGGTAATCGGGCTCGTCGTGACCGAAGTGGTAATCATCCGACTCCTCGGAGAGGATGATCCCATTCTCGAATTCATTCTCAAGGAATCGGCGAACGGCCGCATCGGCGGTGATGTCGAAGACTCGCTGCCGGTCGCCCTTGGGGTTCTTTCCGACTAGCTGCGTCCGGTCAATGCTGGAGGCCGCAAGGGTTCGGCGGACTTCCGCGTGTAGCCGAACGAGGACGCTCGCAATGGCACTTTCGGTAGTAGCCAAGGTATGCCCTTATGTCTTGCCGATGGCTGCTGTCTCCTATTGTCCAACGATCCACCGTTCCAGATGCTCTCGGGCCTCCGAGTCACGGAACTGCTTCGGTGGGTGCTTCATGTAAACCGCCGAGGCCTCGACGAGCGGCCCGCCGATGCCCCGATCGAGCGCCAGCTTGGCGCAGCGGATTGCATCGACCGCGACGCCGGCGCTGTTGGGGGAATCCTCGACGCTGAGCCGCAATTCGAGGTTCATGGGTACGTCGCCGAATCCGTGCCACTCCATCCGAAGGAAACAGACCTTGTTGTCGTTTTGCCAGGCCACGTAGTCAGAGGGGCCGATGTGGATGTTGTCCTTTTCCAGGGGTACGTCCAATTGCGACTGAACGGACTCCGTCTTAGAAATCCGCTTGGACGTCAAGCGGCTCCGTTCCAGCATGTTGAGGAAGTCGGTGTTCCCGCCGGTGTTAAGCTGGTAGGTTCGTTCGAGTCTTACGCCGCGATCGCCCATGAGCCTGGCCAGCGTGCGGTGTACCATGGTCGCGCCAAGCTGGCTCTTTATGTCGTCGCCGACGATCGGCAAATTCTTCTTGGAGAATTGTGCACTCCATTCGGGATGGGAAGCGATGAAGGTGGGGACGCAGTTGACCATCGCAACGCCCGTGTCCAGGCAGGCCCGGGCGTAATAGTGCGTGGCCAATTCGGAGCCGACCGGCAGATAGCAAACCAACACCTCCGCGCCGGAATCCTTCAAGACCCGCGTGGCATCGCAAGGCTCTTCGTCTGCCACCCTGAACGCCCGGTCATCCGGGTAGCTGCTCATGTGCTCGGCCACGCCGTCGAGCACGGAGCCCATCTGCACGGTGATGCCGTAGGCCGGAAGCTCGCGGTGAAAGACGGTGGTGCAATTCGGCGGAGAGAAGGCGGCCTCTTGCAGGGGCCTGCCGACCTTTCGTCGATCGATATCGAAAGCCGCAACGACGCGGATATCCTCAAGTCGGTATCCACCGATGACCTCGTGCAACAGCCCCGCGGTGTCGTCGGAAACGCCGGTCCGGTAGTACTCGATTCCCTGCAACAGCGAGCAAGCACAGTTGCCGACGCCTGCCACGGCAAGTCTTATGTTGGGCATAT
>JAPULF010000250.1 GCA_027295245.1 Planctomycetota bacterium | reverse complement strand
CCGGGATTTCGACGACGCGATTTCGCTGGTTGCGTTGAAGCCGTCCAAGAAGACGCCCCGGTCGTCGCAGGGAAAATCCGCGCGATCGCGGCGACGTCGCGGGGCCGGCGAGGCCGCTTGGGAGTTGGGCGTGCATATCGCGGACGTCAGCACGTTTGTACCGGAGGGCGGCGAACTCGATGCCGACGCGTCGGAACGCGGGACCAGCGTTTACTTTCCGGGCCACGTGATACCGATGTTGCCGGAGGTGCTCTCGAACGGGCTGTGCAGCCTTCAACAGGGCGAGCCGCGGCTGTGCAAGAGCGCGTTCATACAATACGACGCCGCGGGCAAGGTGGTCGGGGCGCGGATCGCGAATACGGTCATTCGATCGGCCAAACGACTGACGTATCGACAGGCGCAGGCGATTCTCGACGGGAAGGTCGGGCGCTTTCGCAACACCATCGTGGAGCTTGTCAAGCGAATGGACAAGCTTGCCCGGTTGATTCGGCAACGGCGGCTGGACGACGGGATGATCGTACTGGATCTTCGCGAGGTGGAGTTGAAGTTCGACGACAAGGATCGCGTGATCGACGCCGAGCCCACCGACGACAGCTTCACCCATACGATCATCGAGATGTTCATGGTGGAGGCCAACGAAGCGGTGGCGCGGTTGCTCCGGGGGCTTCGGGCCCCGTTTTTGCGACGGATTCACCCGGAACCGGATGAAGCCGCGATGGAGAGCGTGACCAAGTTCCTGCGGGCGGCCGGACACGCCCTGCCGAAGAGCCCCACCCAGGCGGACGTGCAGGAGCTGCTCGCCCGCGTGAAGGGGCGGCCCGAATCGTATGCGGTCAACCTCGCGATTCTGAAGTCGATGCAGCAGGCCGAATACTCACCGCGCGACATCGGACACTTCGCGCTGGCCAGCGATTGCTACGCGCATTTCACGAGTCCGATCCGGCGCTATCCCGATCTGATCGTTCACCGGCTTCTGCAAATGTACCTGGACGGTCTGGTCCGGCGCGGCCGAATGCACTCCGATGTTCCGGATGAGGCCAAGCTGGTCGATTGGGGGCGTCGCCTTTCGTATGCGTCCCGACGGGCGGAGAGCGCCGAGCGCGAATACAGGACACTGAAGATTCTGCAACTTTTGTCCGAGCATCTGGGCGACACCTTCAAGGGGATCATCACCAGCGTGACCAATTTCGGCCTTTTCGTGCAGCACCCCAAATATCTCATCGAGGGACTGCTTCGACTGGAGAACCTGGGCGACGATTGGTGGGACGTGGACGTTGCCACCGGCCGCATCATCGGGCAACGCACGCGGCAAGTGCTGGCGATCGGCAAGGTGGTCACGGTACAGATCTCGGAGGTGAATCTATCCTCGCGGCAATTGAATCTTCAATTCGTTTCGGCCGCGGCGCCGCGCGGGTCATCGAAAGACAAGTCCGGTCCGGCACCAATTCGAAAGGGACGCAAAGGACCCGCCAAGGGAAGCCGCAAAGTCGGTCGAAGCCGGCGAACCAAGCGACGGCGTTGAACGCGGGGCGGAGTGTCGAGACTGACGCCCAGCGGGTTGTGGCAAAAGGGGGCGGGCGGTTTGGCTCGGAGCCAGCCCCCTCTTGCCACCGGCTCGCGGCGTGCGTGCGGTCTTCGAGATTGTCCCCGCGAGAGCGGACTGGGGCCAGCTTGACCGGCACACTTGGGTGCATCTAAACTCGTGAGATGTTGCGGACCGCGCTCTACGAATCTCATAAACGCCTCGGCGCCCGGCTGATCGATTTCGGCGGCTGGGAGATGCCCGTGATGTATCGCGGGATCATCGAGGAGCACGCCTATACGCGCACGTCAAGCAGCGTGTTCGACGTTTCGCACATGGGGCGACTCGATCTTTCGGGGCAGGACGCCGAGTCGTTGTTGCAACTCGTTTGCACGCGCAACGTCGGCAAACTGCGGGTCGGGCGAAGCGGATACAGTCACCTTTGCAATGAATCCGGCGGCGTGCTGGACGACGTAATCGTGTCGCGGCACAAGGACCGGTGGCTGATGGTTTGCAATGCGGGCAACCGCGCGAAGGTCGTGGCGCACTTGCAACTGCGGGCGGAGGGTCGAAAGGTCAAGATCGACGACCGGACGGAACGCACCGCGATGTTCGCGATTCAGGGTCCGGCGACGCTGGAGCTGTTTCGCAACCACATGCCGATTGAAATCGGTGAACTCCACCGCTTCGGCTTCGTGACCGGGTCGTTCATGGGGACGGAATACACCGTGTGCCGGAGCGGCTACACCGGGGAGGACGGGCTCGAAATCATCCTGCCGGCGGCGATGGGCGTACTGGCCTGGGACTATATTATCCGGGAGGGCGGCGAGGAGCGGGCGACGATTCGTCCGGCGGGTTTGGGCGCCCGAGACACGCTTCGGCTGGAGGCCGGCATGCCGTTGTATGGACATGAGCTGAGCGAGCAGATCGACCCTATTTCGGCGGGCTGCAAGTGGTGTGTTGACCTGGAAAAGGAATTCATCGGGGCGGAAGCGTTGCGAAAGATCGACGCCGCCGGGCCAGGACGGAAGATGACGGGACTTGTATTGGAGGGAAAGCGGATTGCGCGGCAGGGCGCGGCGGTCTTTGCCGGCGATTTGGAGGTCGGTGAAGTCACCAGCGGTACGCTTAGTCCGACACTCGGGAAGTCGATCGCGATGGCCCTGGTGGATAGCGGATCATTGTCCGCGGGGGATGCACTGGCGGTTGACTTGCGGGGATCGCGAATCGGTGCGAC
>JAPULF010000025.1 GCA_027295245.1 Planctomycetota bacterium | reverse complement strand
CCGTGATTCGTCCTGCTCCACCCGGAGATCGACCGCAACCGTTTCCCGCGGCCCAATGGCGACGAGCAAGCCCGTAATTAAGACAAGCATTATTGGAGGCAACGTCGGTGCACTCGAAACGACTGGGTCTGATTTAGAGCGTTCCGATCCATTGGGTCGAAAACCATCGATGTACATTGTTTCCCTCTCGACCCCTGCCTTGATTTCAGATGTGCGCGTGCATTGTGCATCTACTTGAAAGCCAATGTCAAGTCGCCCCATGTGGAGTTACGATCCTTAACGGTAAGACTCAGTCTCGGTATTACATTTAGAGACTGGTACATGTACGCCATCGAACTCGTGTTTACCCTAGCCCGGTATTGTCGCATCGAAAATACGCGTTCGAGTCGGTTAAGTTATTGGTAAGGCTTTAGTAACACGCGAGATTCGTGATTCGACATCAATCCTTGATTTGACTGAGGGCCTCTAAGACGGTGCCCGTTCATTGGTGAATCCGAACTGAACGAATGATCGGCTGCCTAAGAAACTATGGAATATACTAGTCGACGATACAACCGAGCGTCGCTCGACTCTGAGCGATGCATCGCAAGTAGGGCTGATGCGTGCAACTCGTTCTCTTGAAGTTCTGTACGGTCAAGAAATGTCCATCGGGCCGCCGCCCTTGATTATCTCTACTATGCGCGATGTCGATTGGATGGGACGGCATGCATGTGCCAACTCGTCGATGTCGTTTGCCGGAATCGTGGGCCGGCGCGTTGGACTGTCGGGTCTGACTGAACGGAGGCCCAGCCCGCTGGAAGGCAATCCGAGGCCCCGACCGCGGTCATTACTATGAGCATGCGGAAGAAAACGAATCGATCCCGACGCCCCGAGCCCCGCGTATTCGACGGACGCGAACTCGGTTCGTACCTGTGTCTATGATCCCACCCGCTCGAATTTGGCGGGAAAGCTCGCGAATTCGTCGGTCCTGAGGGTCAATCGAAACACGAGGGTACCATTGTAAATGCCCGCGTTCCCTTCGTTTCCGGAAAAAGAGACGGTCCATTGTTCCTGCGGGCGACCCGGGAACGGCGTCATGAATCCACTGAGCGTGAGATGATTAATTCGACCAGGCAATTGCTGGATCGACCCGCCGACCGTGAGCTGCTTGTCCACGCCGTTTTCGATGAAAGCGACGATCACATTGTTGTCGATGCGAATACGAACATTCGGCCCTTGTTCGAGCGGCGTCAAGGCAAACGTGCCGTCCAAGAACGTCGGCGGGGGCAGCGTTCCGGGAAGTTCGAACAGGCAATTTCCCGCGCAGCAGGCGAGAACCGCGGCCCCTGATGCGAGTAACCAACGCGTCATGTCACACCCCGATCGCCGGAAGAGCAGACATGCGAGCGAAAAAGCGCGGCGAACGAAATAGACGCCGCCTGGCTCGCCTCGACCCGACCACCGAGATCGGTTCCTCAGGTCGTGCTCCGGCTCATATGTATAGTCGTGGACAGACCACGGGGCGCAACGAAGCACTTGCGGAGAAAAGCGAGATTTGGAGGGGAAACCCGTTTTCCGCCCATTCAGAGGCGGATATGGGCCCTGTCGTGCCCAAAAAACTATCCGGCCAAGCCGAATTCCGTGTGCAACACCCTTACGGCATCCGGGCCGGCATCACGCTCGACCACGAAGCAAATGCTGAATTCCGACGACCCCTGTGCGATGGCCGCAATATTGATCCCCTTCTTTGCAATCGCCCCGAACACCCGCGCCGCAACCCCCGGGGTTCCGTGCATCCCCGACCCAACCGCCGCAACGATCGCCGCGTCCTGCAACACGTTGATTTGTCGGGCGTCACCGGGCCGCAACAACTTGGCTTCCAGCGCCGCCTGAGCCGGAGCGAGTTGCCGGTCCGGGATGGCAAACGAAATGCCCGCCTCCGAAACGCTTTGTGAAATCATGCGAATGTTGACGGATTCTTCGGCCAGCACCTGAAATACACGGGCGGCCGTGCCGGGTCGCCCGATCATCGCGGCGCCCGCGACCGTTACCAGCGCGGAATCTCCGACCAGCAGAACGGCCCGGACAGGCTCGCCTGACGCCTCCGCGGCCGTGATGTGAGTGCCCGTGCATGCCGGGTTGAAGGTGTTCCGCATTCGCACTGGGATCTTGTGTTCGGCCGCCGGCTCGAGCGCTCGCGGGTGCATCGATTTGGCCCCGAACTGGCCCATCTCCAACGCCTCCGCGAAGTTAATTGACTGGAGCAACCTTGCATCGGAGACGATACGCGGGTCGGCAGTCATGAGCCCGTCGACGTCGCTCCAAATCCAGATCTCATCGGCCGACAGGGCGGCGCCCAGGACCGTGGCCGTGTAATCGGATCCGCCGCGGCCGAGCGTGGTGACGATTCCGTGCTGGGTGGCGCCGTTGAAGCCCGTGACGACGATCCGTTCGCCGTCCGTTACCCGTGACAGTAGGGCCTCTTTGACCTCGTAAAGCGAGAGGTTCATCAGGGGTTCGGCCTCGCCGAAGCGATCGTCGGTGGTGATCCCGGCTTCCGAGCCGCTCACCGCGTGCCCGTCGACCACCGAGACCATTAGTTCCGCCGAGAGCAACTCTCCAAACGCCGCCACCGCGTCCCGCGATCTGGGCGTCAGTTCACCGACCGCCGCAATGCCGGATACAAGCGTCTCCAAACGATCAAGAATCTGATGCACGGCTCCCGCGGACCCGAGTTCATCGGCGGTGCGTTCGTGTCGGGCTCGCAGGTTCCCCAGCAAGGTGTGCTTGGCGGCCCGGTTGCCGGCGGCCGCGGCCTCGGCGAGTTCCAATAACGTGTCCGTCACGCCGGCCATCGCCGACACCACCGTCACTACACGACACGCGTTGCTTTCGGTCGCGCGTACCCGATCGGCGCACTGGCGAA
>JAPULF010000249.1 GCA_027295245.1 Planctomycetota bacterium | reverse complement strand
GTCGGCCGAATACGAAATCATTCCGGTCGACAACCCGATCACCGCGGGCATCATTCGCGACCGGTATCACGAGGTCGGGATCGCGCTTCAGCGCCGTCCGGAGTTGATTCAGGCCCGACACTCCGTCGACCTGACGCGTATCAATCTCGGAATCGCGAAGAACCAGGCGCTTCCGCAAGTAGACGTCGTCTACCGGGCGACGTTCAACGGTCTGGGGTCCAACGCGAGCCGGGCGTTCGACCAGGAGACCAGCGGACGCTTCGTGGATCAGTTCGTCGGCGTGGAGCTTGCCTGGAATTTCGGCGAGCGGGCCGAACGGGCCGGCATCCGAATCGCGAAACTCCAGCAGTCACAGGCCGTCGCCGCCTATCGGAAAGCCCTGGACGATGTCATCACCGATTGCCGCGTCGCCCTGAGGAACCTGAATACGTCGTTCGAGCAGATCGGCACGAGCCGTGTGGCCGTGACATCCGGCTTCGACAATCTCCGGGCCCAGCAGGAGCGACTGGAACGCATGAGCCCGGCCGACCTGGACAGCGTACTGGCCTCGCAAAGCAACCTGGCGCAAGCCCGACGGGCATTCCTGCAGGCCATCGTCAATTACAATCAAGGCATTGCGGACGTTGAGCGTGCAAAAGGCACCTTGCTGGAATACAACAACGTCGTGCTTGACGAACGGCCCTAGCAAGCCGTCGCAAGAAGGCGACAGGCGCCTCGCGAATCGCTGTTCTCGGTTGGGTGAGGGCCGTCCGGCTCGGAGCCGGTCCCCTGTTGCCGCGGGCCCGAAGACGCTCTCTCGAGAGCGAGTGTGTCACTGGTTTCTGACCAGTGGAAAACGGCTTTTGAGAGAGTTCCTAAACGCCCTGCCCGATCGTCCGATCCATCGTGCTGCCAATCGGAGCGATTGACGAGTGGAAGAGCGAATTCAGGAATGGCCGCGATGCATCAATCCGTAGTCGAGTTCGCGGCACGGACGCCGCCTGCCGCTGTGGGGCCGTTCGGGGACGAGGTATTCGCAATTGCCGTCTTCGCCGTCGGCATTCTCTTCTATCTGCTTCGTCGCAAGCTGCCCGCCGGACTGGGGGTGTCACTGTTCGTCGCGGCGACCACGGTCGGCGTCTCGGTGACGGCATTCAAACACAATTGGCCCCATGCCAGCACCGCGGAAAATCGGGCGTTTCTCGCGTCACACATCTCCGCGGGGGTGTGCGTCTTGTGGGCCCTTTTCGGCTGGGCCGCGGGCATCGGCGGCGATCGCCGCGAGGCGGGCTCTGGCGCACGATCCTCCGCCACGTTCCTGGCATGGTCCCTGGTCACGGGCATCGCAACGGTTGTTCTCGTCGCCTACTTTCTCATCTTCGAAGTGTGGGATCGCTTGTTGAATCCCGACCAGGTGTTTCAACGACTGGCCGGGGGCGGGCTGTGGGACATTGCGGCCCTGCTAGCCGCAACCGGACTTTGGACGCTTGCGGGTCGGCGACCGGAGCAACCGGTCATTTTGCTGGGGCTCTCGGCAGTATTCGTGTGTTGGACGAGCCTGTTGATTCCGGCGGGTCTCGGCGCCGAGCGGGCGCTCGACAGATCGGTCATGCCCGATTTTCTACCGGATTGGTGGTCATGGACTCTACACTTGCAAATCGGTCTGGCGACGCTGCTGCTACTGGCGGCCATCCTGCAGGAGTTCCCCTATAGGCGGCGGGTCGCAAATGCCTGGCCCGACCGTCTCGACGATCTGATCGCCCCATATTCGAAATGGCCGGCGTTTGTACAGTCTGAAGCCGTCATCGCGGGTGTCGTTCTCATTCTGGGGGTGTATCACGTCGTGAGCCCCGTCGGGGCAAGGCCCGTTCCCAGCTCGGCCGGGTTCGTGGCATTGGCGGCGTCCGGGACGACTTGCCTCTTTTTGGCGTATCGTCGTTGGAGCATGCTTACCGCCGAACTGGGCATCGCGTTGCTAACGGCGGCGATGGTGACTCTCTTCATAACGCTGGCGGCATGGCTGACCTTCGATGTCGCGGCCGATCCCGCGGTTCCTTATGCCCGCGAGTACGTCACTCGAATTCCCGCTCTCTTCAACGCGGCATTGTTCGGCCTCGGCGCGGCCTTGGCTCTTTGGCACTGGCTGCCCCGTTTTTGGGAGCAACAACTCGCCGCCGACGGAACACCGTGGACAACCGCGGGCCGGATGATCCCATCGGTGCGACTTGCGACATTTCTCATAACGGCCCTCGCGGTTCTTGTCGCTTTTCGAATGGCGCTGTGGCCAAAGAGTGTGGCATCGGTGGATCCCGACAATACCGCCGGGCGCGTTGTTGCCGGCGTTGCGGCCTTGCTGTTTCTCGCCGCCGTGACGGCGCGGGTCGCCCGGCGCACGGAGTCCGCGGCTTACGCCAGTCTTGCGATCGCCTTCGTTGTTGCCTGCACGTTTTTTGCGTTTATCCGCTCCCCGTCGTCACCCGAAAGGGGATGGCTGACGCAACACCTGGCGGTCGTGCTGGCCGTGAGCGCCCTGCCCATCCTGGCTCTGGCGGAGACGGCTCGCGACGGTGCCTGGCGCGGCTTTGCGGCGCCCCTCTGGCTCCTGGCACTGCTTGTCTTGCCGGCCTACTCGCTCTGGTTGGTGGTGCCATCCGAGCGGCTTCCTTCCGGCCTCTCGATTTTTTTCCCACCGGGGCGTCCACCGGCGGAGTGGCTGCGGCCTTTGACGCTAGCCGTACTGGGGGCGGTTTACGGATTGGCGGCCAGCCGAGAAGGGCGCAAGGCGTTTCTGGCGCTCGCTGGGGCGCTTTTGCTGGGGTCCTTGGCGAGCTTGTACCGAACCTATGTGGACAGTAATATCTTTGCAGTGTCCGGTCAGGGGAGCACTGTGAGCCACGAATCGCGGGGTCAATACTGCTGCGCGGTTCGCCATGAACATCAGTCGCGTTTATCGACTTCTCAAGCTGATCACGATTCTGCAATCCGGACGCCAATTTGATGCCGAGGCCCTGGCAAAGGAGCTTGCGGTTTCGCGCCGAACGCTCTTTCGGGATCTGAATATGCTGCACGAGGCCGATGTCCCCTATCGATTCGACCGTGGTCTACAGTCTTATTCGATCGCGGATTCGTTCTTTCTGCCGCCACTTCAGCTGAATCTCGACGAGTCTCTGGCGCTCTTATTGATGACGCGGAAGTTCCTCTCCCGGCAGATTCACCCCGCCTTTCGACACGCACTGAACGCCGGCCTGAAGATTGAAAGCAATCTGCCGGCGGCCGTGCGAAAGTATTGCGTTCGGGCCCTCGAGTCCGTCTCGGTTCGATGGCCGCCGTGTTCGAGCGCTTCGGCCGCCGCAAGCGTCTTTGATACGATTCTTCACGCACTCGTCGAAAAACAGCAACTCGAGGTCCGCTACGATTCCTTGACCGACGGCCGCGAGCTTGACCTTCTGCTGGACCCGTGGAGACTGGTCTTCATGACACGCGGTTGGTACCTCATCGCCAACGATCAGCGGCACGGTGAAGCGCGGACGTACAAGATCGACCGCTTTCTGAAAGTCGAGACCGCCGGCCGAACGCGTCGACCGCCACCGATCGATTTCACCGAGGAAACGCATTTCGGCGCCGCATGGCTCATGATTCCTGAAGGGACCCTGTACCGCGTGAAGTTGCGTTTCTCGGCAAGAGTCGCTTCGAACCTCGAGGAAGTGGTTTGGCATAAGAGCCAGACGACCACGCGGCTCGACGACGGCCGGCTCATTTTCAACGCCGAAGTGGACGGTCTCGGCGAAATCACCTGGTGGATCCTCGGCTACGGCGATGAAGTCGAAGTGCTCGAACCGCCTGAACTTCGCCGGCGTATTCTCGACAAGGCCGGGCGAATGGTGGCGTTGGCGGCGTCCAAGCCTCGGGCGGATACGGCCTGATATGCTCGCCCTTGTGCAACGCGTTCGCGAGGCTGCGGTTACCGTCGACCATGAATCGGTCGGCAGCATCGAAATCGGCCTGTTGGTTTACGTTGGCGTGGCCAAGGGAGATGAATCCCGGGATGTCGATTACGTCGGAAACAAGATTAGGCATATCAGGATATTCCCTGACGCGTCGGGAAAAATGAATCTCGACGTCGTGCAAGCCGCCGGGGCCGTGCTACTGGTCAGCAATTTCACGCTTGTCGCCTCGACGAATCGCGGTCGCCGTCCCGGGTTCGACCGGGCGGCGGATCCCGAAATCGCCGAGGAACTCTACGAGCAACTGGCAAACAGAATCCGAGCGGAGGGGGTCGGGGTCCAAACGGGGAGGTTCGGCGAAAAAATGTTCGTCACGGCCGTGAATGACGGCCCGATCAATCTCGTAATAGATTCCAGGGAGGACGCGTAGGGCTGGCGTTGCCGCACGCAGACGATCTCAAAAGGCACTAGGGCACCGGTTTCCAGCCTGTGGAAAACCGCTTTTGAGACCGTTCCTAATGGTTGAGAAAAAGAGGCGGCCCGAACCCAAAAATTGACGTGACACAGCAAGACCGCCGGGTTATAATACGGCACCTGCGGCAGATGGGGCGAACTAGGCTCAGCCGAAGAGAGTCCATCCCGGGCCGTCGGTACCCTCGGGTATCATCTCCGCGGAATCTCGGTTGACAGCCTCGCTTATCAGGGGATCTCGAGGTTGCCGAGCGAAGTCTTACGGACTCGGAAACGTCCGACCCACGATAATCGCGATTCAGGAGAAGCGCTGACGGAGCAGCGAGAGACAAAAGCACGCTTTAGAAAGCCTACGGTTGGGTTGTCGGGTGGTGTAGGGGCCGGCAAGAGCGCCGTCGCAAAGATTCTGGCCGAGCTGGGTGCCGGTGTCATCGACTCGGATGTATTGAGCCGGCAGGAACTCGACACGCAGGAGATCAAAGACGCGTTGGTGCGTTGGTGGGGCTCCGGCGTACTGGAAGCGGGTGGATCCATCAATCGACAGAAGGTGGCGTCGATTGTCTTTGGCGATCCATCGCAACGACATCGCCTAGAATCGCTGCTTCACCCCAGGATTGCCGTGCGGCGATCCGATTTGATAGCGGAATTCGAGGCACGGGCCGACATCAGGATGATCGTTTTGGATTCTCCGTTGTTATATGAGGTCGATCTGGACCTTTTATGCGAAGCGGTCGTATTCGTCGAGGCGGACGAAGCGGTGCGTAAGCAAAGGTCCGAAAAAGACCGTCAATGGTCCGAGGAAGAACTTTCCCGCCGGGAAAAATCCCAGCAACCACTGGACATGAAACGCGCCAGGGCCGATTATATATGTGTTAACAATTCAAGTCTGGATGCCTTGCGCGACAGAGTAAAGGAAGTCTTCACCCAGATCGTATCGAAGTCATGCACCGTCTGACCGACATGCCCGCGCGAGGTCGCGCCGGCCGGATTGCGTGAAACATCGTCGCACCCCCGGTATCACTCGCATACCTGCATACGCGTGGTAGGAAACCACTGAACAGCAACATGACAAACGGTCCAACGAAAATAGACAATGGAGGTTCCACCCATGGGTAAGTCTCAAGGCTCTACCCGTCATCGAGGAAAGAAAAGCACCAAGTCGCACAGTCGGCCCAGACCCGGACCGCGCTCGACGAAAACGCACTCCGCGCCGGCCCCGGCCCCGGCTTTCGCGGCAGATGAAGACGGCGTCGACAACGAACTGAAGGACTCCGCAACGGCGACCGCCACCGCGGCCCCCGATCAGGAGGAGGGCGTTGACGAAGCTTCGGAGGGCGACGTCACCGGCACGCTTGACCGCGAGACCCACGAGAAATACGAGAAAATCAAGCGCGGCGACCTGCACATCACAGACCTTCAGAAGATGACCGTCCCAGAGCTGCACGACGTCGCCAAGGCCGAAGGGATTACCGAATACGTATTGCTCAAGAAGCAGGACCTCATCTTCAAAATCCTCAAGGAACGCATCAACAAGAACGGGCTGATGTACGGCGAGGGCGTCCTCGAAATCCTTCCGGACGGCTTCGGCTTTCTTCGGAGCCCGGAGTATAACTATATTCCTTGTCCGGATGACATCTACATCAGTCCTTCGCAGATTCGCCGGTTCGGTCTGCGGTCCGGCCACATCATTCACGGCCAAATCCGGCCTCCCAAGGAATCGGAAAAATATTTCGCCCTGCTCCGTGTCGAGGCGATCTGTTACCAGGAGCCCGATCAGGTCACCGAAAAGTGCGCCTTCGAAGACCTGACGCCGCACCATCCGACGCGTCGGATTAATCTGGAAAGCGAGTCTACCGAAATAAACATGCGGGTCGTCGACCTCGTCACGCCCATCGGTTTCGGGCAGCGCATGCTCATCGTGGCCCCGCCTCGAACGGGCAAGACCGTCCTTCTTCAGAAGACCGCCAACGCGATTTCCGCCAATCACCCCGACGCCTACGTGATCATCCTGCTGATCGACGAGCGTCCGGAAGAGGTGACGGAAATGCAGCGGACCACCAAGGCGGAGGTCGTCTCCTCGACCTTTGACGAGCCCGCCAGCCGTCACGTTCAGGTCGCCGAGATGGTCATCGAAAAGGCCAAGAGGCTGGTCGAGTACGGACACGATGTCGTCATCCTGCTGGACTCCATCACCCGGCTCGCGCGGGCGTACAACACCGAGGTCCCGCACTCCGGAAAGATCCTCACCGGCGGTGTCGACGCCAACGCCCTCCAGAAACCGAAGCGATTTTTCGGCGCCGCCCGAAACATGGAAGAGGGCGGTAGTCTGACGATCATTGCATCCGCACTGGTCGATACCGGGTCCAAGATGGACGAAGTGATCTTCGAAGAGTTCAAGGGCACCGGCAACAGCGAGTTGCACCTCGATCGGCGACTCGTCGACAAGCGTACTTGGCCGGCCATCGACATTGCGGCGTCAGGAACGCGCAAGGAAGAGCTTCTCTGCGAACCCAAGGAGCTGGAGTTGATTTACAAGCTTCGCCGCGTTCTCGTGGACATGAACCCGGTTGAGGCGATGTTGCTGGTTACGGCCAAGCTCAGAAAGGTCAAATCCAACGCCGAGTTCCTCATGACCATGAACCTCGCGTAGCAGGCGTGGCAAGAAGGGACCGGAACCTCCTCGAGCCCTTTTTCCGCTATCTCGAGCGCCGCCCCGTTCGCAGCCGTTGCCCCTGTGTCACCCGACATGGTTCTCGGCGCTCGTGAAGTTTCGGAAAGAGTGTCGTCTATAGGGGAGCATCGGCGTCCTGCCGGTGTGTATTCGTGTCTTGCAAGAACCACAGGCCGCCCGTCCCGATCGCACTTGGCAACGACGGGGGGGCTCGGTATGATTCGGCATCTTTTCGGGTCCCGGGGCGAACCTGAGGCGGGCTCGAATCGTAGACCGTCGTGCAACGATCCCCCGTTTAGAGGCACGGTTTTATGGCACATCGCGTTGTGGGCGTTAAGGCGGCCGAAGAGGCCCATCATTCGGCTGAACATCAACACCACCACGGCCATCATCATCCCGAATCCGGCCAAGCGGCCCGGTCCGTGAAACTTTGGCTTTATTGGACACTCGCCGGCGGCATGCTCGTCCTCACCAGTTTTTGGGTGAGGATTTTCAGCCCCGTGGATTTGTCGGGCGAACTGGTCTGGCGATTTCAAATGGACCTGGTCGCCGGGATCGGGGCCTTCATGTTGGGCGCCCTGATCATCGGGCATGCCCTCAAGAACCTCATCGCCGGTCACATGCACATGGACGAGTTGGTCGCCCTGGCAATCCTGGCGGCCTTCGCCATCGGGGCTTACCAGGTGGCCGGGGTGATTGCATTCTTCCTGTTGCTATCGGAGCTGATCGAAACCCGAACGGCCATCGGCGCCCGGGCCAGCATCGAAGAGCTGATCAAGCTCACGCCCAAAACGGCTCGCGTGGTCATCGAGGGTGAAGAACAAGAGGTCCAGGCCACGTCTCTAAAGAAGGGTCAGCATGTGCGGATCCGTCCCGGCGAAAACATCCCGGCGGACGGCAAGGTCGTCTCCGGCGAATCGACCGTGGACCAGGCCAACATCACCGGCGAGTCCCTGCCCGTCGACAAGCGACCCGAAGACACCGTCTTCAGCGGAACCACCAATCTGACCGGCGCACTCGAAGTCGAAGTGACCAAGGTCGGCGCCGATACGACCCTCGGACGCGTGCAGAATCTGATTCTCCAGGCCGAGCAGACCCGCATTCCCATCATGCGGTTGATCGATCGCTACGTCGTTTGGTACACGCCGGTGATCCTGATCCTGTCGATGCTCGTCTTCTTCTTCAATCGCGAGGACAACGGCGCCCATCGGGCCATCACCATGCTCGTCGCGAGTTGCCCTTGCGCCCTTATCATGGCGACGCCGACCGCCATGGTTGCGGGCTTGAGTTGCGCGGCCCGTCTGGGAATCCTCATCAAGGATGTCGGCCATCTCGAAAGCGCCGGCCGATTGACGGCCGTCGTTTTCGACAAGACCGGCACCCTGACGACCGGCGAGTTGTCGGTGTCGCGGTTGATTCCGGTCAAGGACGCCGAAGGGGAACGCCTGCTGCGCCTCGCTGCCTCGGCGGAGCAGTCCAGCAATCATCCGGCGGCGCGGGCCCTGGTCAAGGTGGCCGCCGAAGCCAACCTTCGGCTCACCCGGCCGGACAAATTCAAGGAAGTCCCCGGAAAAGGCGTGATCGCTGAGATTGACGGCGACGAAGTCCTCGTCGGTCGGGCCGCCTTTCTGTCGGACAACGGTGTTGACCTGTCGTCGCTGGATGAAGCCCAGGCCCGCACTGAAGGCATGAGTCAATTGTTCGTCTCCCGTGGAAAACAACTGCTCGGAATGGTGGCCTTGGAAGACCGCACCCGGCCGGCGGCACGACAGGCCGTTCAGGAACTGCGCGACTGCGGGATACGTCGCCTGGCCATGTTGACCGGCGACCGCCATGCGGTGGCCCAACGCGTGGCCGCCGAGATGGCCTGCACCGAATTCAGGGCCGATTGTCTGCCGCATGAAAAACTCGAACTCGTGGAACAGATGCGAAAACAGGGCCATCGTGTCTTGGTGGTGGGCGACGGTGTGAACGATGCCCCGGCGCTTGCCGCCGGTGACCTCGGCGTCGCCATGGGCGCCGCCGGCAGCGATGTGGCCATCAATTCCGCGTCGATTGCCCTGATGAACAACGACCTCACGCGGCTCCCGTTCCTGATTCGCCTGAGCCGGGCGACGCGCCGCGTCGTCGTCCAGAACCTGGTCTTCGGGGTGCTGTTCGTCATCACCGTCATGGCGTTGGGGGCTTTCAGCATCGTTCCCCCGATCGTGGCGGCGATTCTCCACACGGCGTCGAGCTTCGTGGTGGTGTTCAACTCCGCCCGCCTGGTCCGATTCGGCGAGGAGAAGGCGACACACGAACAGGTGATCGCGGAAGATCGAAGCCCCGCCCCGGCGGCCGTGCCTGCCACCGCGTAGGGGGGCACTGCATCTCGAGAGCCACTGTGGCACCGGTTTTCAACCGGTGAAACAGAGTCTTCATGCTATAATAAAGTTGACGCACGCGGCCGTCGCGTGTGGACGCGCCGAGTTCATTGCCGGAGGCGCGACTTGTCTGCGACGACTTCACTCAAGACCCTCCTGACCGACAATACGATTGCGGGCCACCCGGACCTCGTGCGCTCCGAACGCCACGGCCTGCGTTGCCTGGCGTGCGGCCATCGCTGTCTGGTAAAGCCGGGCAGGGCCGGGGTCTGCCGCGTTCGGTTCAATGAGGGCGGCGAGCTGCGCGTACCGGGCGGTTCCGTCGCCGGGCTCCAGGTCGACCCCATCGAAAAGAAGCCCTTCCATCACGCCTTTCCCGGCCGCGATGCCTTGTCATTCGGAATGCTGGGCTGCGACTACCACTGCGGCTATTGCCAGAACTGGGTTACCTCCCAGGCCCTCCGCGACGACCGGGCCGTCAGCCTGCCGCGCTTCTGCGATGCCGAGCAGCTCGTGGACACGGCCGTGGAGCGCGGAGCGCCCGTCATCGTGTCGACCTACAACGAACCGCTGATCACCAGCGAATGGGCCGTCGAGGTTTTCAAGGTCGCCCGCCGGCGCGGCTTGACCTGCGGTTACGTATCAAATGGCAACGCCACGCCCGAGGTGCTCGATTTCCTGCGCCCGTACGTCGACCTGTACAAGGTTGACCTGAAGGGCTTCGACGACAAGCACTACCGCGAGCTCGGCGGCGTGCTGTCCAACGTGCTGGAGACGATAGAACGGTTGGTCGAAAAGGGCTTTTGGGTCGAGGTCGTCACGCTGACCATCCCCGGCTTCAACGACAGCGACGAGGAACTCGCGCAGATCGCCGAATTCCTGGCCGGCGTCTCCCGCGACATCCCCTGGCACATCACCGCCTTCCACCCCGACTACAAGATGCAGGACACCGCCCGAACGCCGGTCGCAACTCTCCTGCGCGGCTACGACATCGGCCGCGCCGCCGGCCTCCGCTACGTGTATCCCGGCAACCTGCCCGGCCAGGTCGGCGATCGCGAACACACCCTGTGCCCCGAGTGCCGCGAACCGATCATCCGCCGCTACGGCTTTTA
>JAPULF010000248.1 GCA_027295245.1 Planctomycetota bacterium | reverse complement strand
CCCGCGGCCCCGAGCCGGGCCGATACGTCAATGAAAGCAGCCGGTCCGGCGATCTCGAATGGGGTGCCGCTCGACGCAGGCGGCTGCTGACAATCAACGGAAGCACACACGACAACGATGAGAACAAGGCGCACGATCCTCCAGCATGCGGACCCCGTCGCACTGCCACCAAGGACCGAAGACGCCTCAACCAATTCAAGCTTCTCCCACGAGTCAGACATGCGAGGTCTCTACCCGCCGGTGGAATCTCATACTCTCATTATGCTGCCACCGCTCTGCGCGATCAACACAATTGCCGGATAGACGAGATTGACCACAAGACTCCTGCCGCGCTCGAAAATGACGCACGGGTATGTACTCGAAGGTTCCGGGCAGCACGCTTCCAACGCCAAGCCGTCGAACATGCTCGGTCCACAAATGAAAGCGGCCGCCTGGCGGCGGCCGCCCTCACGGTGCGGTGTCGAAAGGAAGGGAAGGTAGGTTTTGTCGGCCCGCCGCGATTGTCGTCGCAATGCGGAGCCGTCCGAAGGATTAGCAATCACCGTGCCAAGGCGACCGAATGCCAGCAACATATCGATTCCGTGCCGTCAGGACGCACGCCCGATGGGAAGTCCGATCCCCGCCCGGATGGGTGGGCAATTCTGCACGATGACTGGGTAACGGGCACCCACATGAATTCCACGCCGCGAGCCCGGCACAAACATCACCAATACGGACCCCTCGGGTTGCACCGACGGCGCGCACCGTCAGACCGACCCGTCGCTAACACGAAGCGGGTACGGGCACGGGTTGAGAAACGGCGAAGTCAAAAGCGGAGCATTCCCGACGCGTCCCGATGCCCGTCCCGGCCGCCCCGAAAATGCTTCCCGGCCGCGGAAACCGAACGCTACCGGCACCCGAAGCGCGGCGCGGTTTCGCGGGTGCGACCGCCAGCATACACTACCCCGCTTCGCTTTTCGAAAACGCGGTAAGGAGATCGAGTCCGGCATGGCAAACCAGTTACCCAGCGTCGCACGGGGCATGAAGACCAAAAAAGGCGGTTCACCCATGCACTTTCTTCGCGTGCTCGGGTACTCCAAGGCATACCGGCGCTATCTGATTCCGGCCATCCTCTGCATCGTGATGGTCGCCATGACCTATTCGATCAACATCGCCGCCCTCTTGCCCATCATCGAGGGAATCACGGGAGTCGACGGCCTGCCGACCTGGATTCGCGAAGCGATCGTCGCGGAAAGACTCGGGCTGCAGTTGGGCACCGCCAAGATCGGACAATCCGAATCCGAACTGCTCAAGGGTGGAAGCGGAGTCCGGGTGCTACGCATAAACGACGAAGAGATCGTCGGCGACCGATTGTCTCCGGAAGACCGCATCATCGGCATAGGCGATCAACAAATCGACCGTGCCGAACTGCTGAAGCAATTGGCGGAATGGCCCGACGAGGGGTCAAACGAAAAGCACGTCGTACTGCTGGTTCTGACTCCGAACGAAGCCGCTCCCAAACGCGTGGAGATCACGCCCGCCCCGGCGTCAAGAGCATTCCGCCTCGCGCGGGACGTGGCCAACCGCCTGCCGCAAGAGGCGACTCCGTCCGACCGGCTCTCGACGTTGACGGTGATAGTCGTCGTAGTCCTGATCATCGCGATGATCGGCGCCGCTTGCCGCTTCGGCGGGGAGTATCTGATAGCCCTGGTCGCGGCCCGGACCGTCATAGCCATTCGTCGCCAGATGTACCGCAAGGTCCTTCGACTGCCGACCGCACACTTTGCGCAGCACGGCACCTCCGACATCATCAGTCGCTTCGTCCAGGACAGCCAGGACATATACCGTGGCCTGAATTTCGTCTTCGCCAAGGGCGTCCGGGAGCCGCTGAAGGCCATTTTCGTCTTCACCTTCGCGATCTATCTGGACCCGAAAATCACGCTCGTAACCGTGATCGCGGCCCCCTTCGCGGCCCTGCTGATCCGAAAGCTCGGAAAGCTGATCCGCAAGGCCAACAAACGCATGTTGGAGGGCTACGGCAGGATGCTCGGCGCACTCGAAGGGGCCCTGTCGGGCATTCGTGTCGTCAAGGGCTACGGGATGGAAAGCTACGAGCGTCGGCACCTCTTCGCCATCGACATGGCAATCCTGAAACAACAATTGCGAATCGCGCGGATCGAGGCCGTGTCCAGCCCCATCTTCGAGACCGTCGGTAGAATCGTAGCGAGCATTGCGATTCTCTACTTCGCCAACCTGATGTTCGAAGGCGACATGAATTTCTCGAAATTCGCCGCCATGGCCGGCGCAATGGCCGCAATCTTCGATCCCATCCGCAAGATGTCGAACATGTACAACCGCGTACAGCGCGCCAATGCCGCCGCGGAGCGCGTCTTCGAAATACTGGCCTTGCGCGAAGAGGAACCGGACGCCGCCGCCAAGGGCGCCCTTCCGCCCATTTCCAAGTCGATCGAGTTTCGCAACATTCGGTTTACCTACCCGGGCGCCGAAATACCGGCGCTCGACGAAATCAGCCTGACGGTCAAGAGCGGAGAGCGGGTCGCATTTGTCGGTCCCAACGGATCGGGCAAAACGACGCTCCTCTCCATGCTGATGCGCTTCTTCGAACCGGACGAGGGCGCCATCCTCGTCGACGGCCGCGACGTTCGAGAATTCACGATCTCGTCATTGCGACGACAGATGAGCCTGATCACGCAAGACACCATCATGTTCGCCGACACGATTGCGAACAACATAGCCTACGCCGACGATGAGCTGATTCGCCGACTGGCCTTGCAGCGCCGCCATCCCGATCGAAAATACGTGAACGAGTCCCAACACCAGCGCATCGTCGACGCCGCCCGCGCCGCCTACGCCGACGAGTTCATCCGGGAAAAGCCCCAGCAGTACGAGACCCTCATCGGCGAACACGGCGCAAACCTGTCCGGCGGCCAGAAACAACGAATCGCGATCGCCAGGGCCTTTCTGAGAAACGCCCCCATTTTCATCTTCGACGAGGCCACCAGTCAGGTGGACATGGAGAGCGAACAAAAGATTCACGATGCCGTGGAAAAATTCTTGAAGGGCAGAACGGCTTTCATCATTGCACACCGCCTCTCGACGATCCTTCAGGCCGACCGAATCGCGGTCATGGATCGCGGACGCATCATCGATATCGGCCACCACGACGACTTGGTGAAGCGTTGCGGGGTGTACCGTTCCCTGTTCGGCGCAACCGATACCGACCCGTCGCCGGAACACCGCGTTCGCTCTTAGAATCTATTCCCGTCGGCCCAGAACAACCGAGATGTCGTCCGCGCAGTGACCGTCCGCGATGAAATCGTGTAGATCGGTGGCGAACTCGGAAAGCACGTGACTCGGCGTGTCGCCCAGTCCATCGCACAGGCTGTCCTTAAGTCCGCTCAGCCCGAAGGCTTCGCCCTGGCCGTTGACCGCGGTCTTCACCCCGTCGGTCGCCATCACCAGCGCGTCGCCGGAATTGAGTTGCATGCGTTTCAAGGTGTACGAACTCGTTTGCCCGCGGCCGGCGGGTTGCGAGTCGGCATTCGGCACCATGTCGCACGTGCCGTCCGCGTGAATCCGGCCCAGCAGCACCCGCGCGCCGGCGATCGAAAACCGCACCTCGCCCGACGTCGGGTTCAACCACGCGCACAGCGTGTCCGCCAAACGGGGCGACGACCCCCCGTGAATGAGCCAGTTGAGCGCCTGAACGAACTGAAGGGGATTGTCGCCGTGCAACACCGCCATGCGAAAAGCGGAGCGAACCTCCGCAAACAACTGGGGCAGGCCCGCGCCTTCCGCCGTCAACCGCGCCAGGAGAATGGCGGCGCACTTGTCGCGAAGCTGAATGACGTCGTACAGGTCGCAACAACGCACGGCGCCGGGGTGTCGAAACGCGGCGAGTTGAAGCGTTTCCCATTGCGGCAGGGCCTGCGGCGTCGTGGCGGCCTGAATCAACTGCGCCACGGTGTGCTCCGTACTCGTCACGGCCTGTCGCTTGGCCGCCGCCCGTTGCAGATTGTCGACAAGCGGAAGCGCGATGCAGCTCGTCGCCGCACACAAGACCTCGAGTGTGGCCTCGTCAAAGACCGGATCGTCCGGCCCGTTCTCCAGGTACACCATGCCGATGATGCCCGAATCGCGTACCAGCGGCCCAGCCATCGCCGAACCAACACCCGGGATCTGCGACTTTGGCGTGCAAACGAAATGACCGTCCTTCAAGCATCGGTCCTGCATCGTCTCCGAAAACGAAGGCTGCGGGCACGCCGCCCCCTTGCTCGACCATCCCAGACTCGAATCGAACGGCCCGTGCGAGGCACTCCGAAGACCGATCCACGCCTGCCGCCCGGAGAACGTCCGAAGCAGCGACCTCAGAATGGTCATCATGAGATCCTGAGTCGACTCTGCCCGCTCCAGTCGCATGCCGAGAATCGTCAACTGCTCGAGGTGTTCACGGGAAAGACTGAGCGGGCGATCTTCCTTCACGATGATCGAGCCCAGCGGCAGCGAACCGCCGTGGTGCTTCGCCACCTCCTGCATACGCTTTCGCTGCAAAGCGGCGCCGGTCAGCTCATATTCGAGGAACAGACGAATGCAATACTGCGCGATCTCGATCTCGTCGGCATGGTGCAGCTTGGCCTTTCCGTGCTGGACCGCCCGATTGAGATGGGTCGTACGATCGTGATCGCAGATCTCCAGCCACCAATCGCCCTTCGGATCGCGATAGACGGATGCCTGATGCGACGCCACCCGAGGATCGTTCAGATGGACGAATGAACTCGGGCTCGAGCCGATCGTGAGCGGGCCGTCGGCCGCCTGGAGCGTCGATACCAGCTTGTTGTCTTCGAGGATCAGCAACCGCATGACCGACACCTCGCGGCATGAACATGCGAGCCGCCTTGATTCAGAAGTGCGAACGCACGCCGAATGATACCCTCACGACGCGGCCCACGCAACGAGACGCCCACCGGCGGCGTTCAAATGTCCCGATCCGCATCTGGAATCGAAGAAATCACCGCAAGAAACAACCACCGAATCGGCCGCGGCGCCTACGCCGAAGCACCGCTGTAGCGCCGCAGCCCGAATCGCCAGAACCAACTGGAAACCAGCAGCATACACACCCCCGCCGCCGTCGCAACGACCGGGGCGTACGGCACGATTTTCGAGTCCTCCCCGCTCAGGGCCGCGGCCGGGACGGTGGTGATGAACGCCAGCGGGATCACGAACGTGAGCAGACCCTGCACCCAGGGGCGGTAGATCACGATCGGATAGCGGCCGGCTTCGAACACGTTCCAAAAGACCATCTCGATGTTCTCGATCCGCACGAACCAGAAACACGCCGTCGCCAGCATCAGCCACACGGAATAGACGATCGCGAACGCCGCCGTCAGCGTGACCGAAAAACGCAACAAGGCCTCCGGCGAAACCGTGCCCGTCAGCTTCACGCATCCGTACAACGCAACCGATGCGCCGAGCAACACATCCGTGAACCGCCAGACCACGAATTCGCGAACGCTCACGAGAAACTGGGCATTCACCGGCTTGAGCAGGACAAAGTCCAGTTTGCCGTTGTGAATGTCCTGCAGGAGCAACCGCATGTTGGGCACGATGATGATCCGAATGCCCCCGGCCACCATCCGGAATACGCCGACCAGAACCAGCATGTGATAGACGGTCCAACCGCGAATCTCGTTCGTGCGATTGAAGATGATCCAAACGCCGAGTAGTTCATACCCGACGTGCATGAACGCCATCCCGATCCGGGCGTACATGTCGAATCGGTAGGCGGCGAGGTTTTGAAGGCTCACCCGAATGAAAAGCCACATCAGCTTGAGTCCGCGTGCCATCAAGTCACCCGCTCACCGCCGTATATCGCTTGACCGCCACGGACCACAGCGCGCGAAACCCAACGATGCTGACCGCGATCCATGCGAGCTGGATGCCCAATCCCCGGAATGCCTCCGAGGGGTCCGTAATCCGGCCCATGATCAACTCGGACGGAAAGGCGAACATCCATTTGAACGGTTGAAGACCCGACAGCCACCGGAGAATATCCGGCAGTGCGTCAAGCGGTGCAAACCGGCCGCCCCAGAGCATGCACGCCCCGAAATACAGTTCGCCCATGGCATCGAGCTTGGGAGTCCAAAAGGCGACCAGCGCGAAAACGTAGTTGAGGACGAAATTCAGCACCGCCCCCAAGACTATGGCGATCAATCCAAGCCCCAGTTGCCACGCACTCGTATCGAAAGTCGGTCTGACAAGCCAGGCAAACAGGCACCACATGGGCACGACGAACGCCAAGGTCGTGATCTTATACGAGAGGTTTCCGGCCAGGGCCTCCCAGATCGGGAGGATCGGGCGCAACAGCTTCGGCGACATCTCCCCCGAGCGGACCAAGTGCCCGATTTCATACGTGTCCCAGGCCTGGGTCAGATGGCCCACGATCATCATCGCGAAAAAGTACGCCGCGAATTCCCCGCGCCCGAATCCCGCGATCGTACCGTCCGCATTGCTCTCCGCCGCGGCGCTCCACAGCGCATAAGACACGGCCGGATTCACAAGCCCCCAAATCGCCCAAAGCACGATCTCGCCGCGGTATTGCAGCATCACGGCGATGCCCTTGCGAAGAAAGGCAAAAAACGAACGGGCCACCGCCGTCACCGGTCGCCCCCTTGCGATTCGGCGGCCGACGTTTCTTCTTCGGGCCCAACCCCGGACGAACCGCCGAACGCTCGGCCGATCACATCTTCGATCGGCGGGTCCTCGATGGTCAGGTCGAGTACCGGCAACTCGCGAAGCAGCCTTCCCGTGACCGACGCCGCGGCGCCCTTCGGCACGCGAAGTTTGACCTTGCGGTCTTCCTTCGCCAACACGTCGCCCAGGGCCGCAAAGTCGTAGCCGTCCGTGTCGGCATCCAGGTCGATCGCGATGACCTTGAACGGCGCGAGTTTCTCCGACAGGGCCTCTAGTTGGCCGTCGAAAAGAATACGTCCCTGATCGATGACAATCACACGCTTGCAGAGGGCGGTCACGTCGGCCATGTAATGGCTGGTCAGAATGATCGTGGCCCCGTAACGGCGGTTGTAGTCCCCGATAAAATCGCGGATGCGGGCTTGCATCGTGATGTCAACACCAATCGTCGGCTCGTCCAGAAACAACACCTCCGGTCCGTGCAACAGCGAAACGCAAATCTCGCATTTCATGCGCTCCCCCAGCGACAGGGTCCGGATTTGCTTCTTCAAGACCGGCCCGAGTTCCAACATCTCGACCAGTTTGTCGAGCCTCTGCCGATACTGATCCTTGGGAATGTTGTAAACGGCGGCGTGGACCATGAAGGAGTCCAGCGCGGGCAAGTCCCACTGCAATTGCGAGCGCTGCCCCATCAGCATGCTGATCCGGCGCAGATACTCCGAATGCCTTCGCCACGGAACGTCCCCCAGGACCGTCGCCGTGCCCGACGTGGGGTGCAGCAGGCCCGACAGCATCTTCAACGTTGTGGTCTTGCCGGCCCCGTTCGGCCCGAGAAACCCCACGATTTCACCGGGCTCGACGCAAAAGCTGACGCCGCGAACCGCATGGACCTGCCGAAACCGACGATTGAATACGCTCCGAATCGCCGCCAAGAACCCGCCCTCGCGCTCCGGCACGCGAAACGTCTTGCTCAGGTTATCGACTTCGATCAGCGGCATGTCGATGCGGGACTCCCAAAAGCGGCATCGTACCGCAATCGCGCAACACCCGCACGACGGGAGCCGCATGCGCACTCACCTCAGATTCAAGTGGATCAATTCAGGTTTGAATACGGCGAATGGCTTCGGCGGCCTGCTTGCGCACGAATTCGTTCGCATCCTCGGTGGATCGCTCGAGCGCCGGAAGGGCCGGCGCCGCGTGCGGGCCGATCTTGCCGAGGGCCTTGGCGGCGTGGCGTCGAATGAACCAGTGTTCGTCATCCAACGCCTCAATCAGCGCGCCAACCGCCTCCGATGCCCCTGCCCCCATGTTAGCGAGCGCCTCGACGGCATCCCATCGAATAAACGGATCGTCGTTTCTCATGGTCCGGATCAGGGCCGGCACCGCACCGGGGCCAATGCGTTCGAGCACTCTCGCAGCCCGGTGGCGAGTCAAGCGGACCTCATCCTGAAGTGCGGATTCGAGCCGAGGAATCGCCTCCTTCGCATCTGCGCCCAATCCCGCCAACGCATCGGCCGCGCCGTCCCGAATTGCTTCGTCCCGATGATTCAAAGCCCCTACGAGCGCGAGTACGGCCGGTTTGGCGTGCGACCCAAACTTCGACAAGATCTCCAAAGCAGACCCCCGGATCAACTTGTCCTTGTGATTCAGGCACTCCGAGATAAGCACAACGACGGATTCGATATCGTCGCCGACTCGCCCGAGCGCTGTGGCTACGAGTTCCGCCTCGATTCGACCCTCCTCGCGCGTCGCTTTGGCCAGAGTCGGCAGGAACTCCGCCGCCTCGGCGCGAAGCAAATGAAGCCCTCGAGCCGCGTCCGCGTCGTTCGAAGTATCGTCATCCAACAATTGCGGAATCCAAAGGCGAATCCGAACATCGAACGGTGCATTGTCCAAACCAATGGGCGGATCAGAACCGCTTTGGGTGAATCTCATCTTTGCGGCGTCGAAAACAAAGTTGAGTTCTTTCACCTCATCTGCTTTAAGCACCACACCCCGTGACGTTTGCCCGAGTCGCTCGTGCCACGCCTCGACATCGTAGACTCCCGCCGGGACATTTCGTATTTCGAATGCGCCGGGCCCGTGCTCGCGCTTCGAAGAACTCGTGCGAAGATCATTGGTCACGTCGAAAAAGGGATGTTCCAATACATGACACCACGCTCGTTCTCCGGGATGTAGGTCGCACCTGATATAGATCGTCGGTTCTTTTTCGGTAAACCGGTGTACATCGGGCACCGGACGATTCGGTGCCGCAACGAGATTGAATCGCTCATTCTTCCTCGTAAAGCTATGTAGACTGTGGGGAGTCACATCGTGATTCGCAAATGTAA
>JAPULF010000247.1 GCA_027295245.1 Planctomycetota bacterium | reverse complement strand
AGGGGCTGCCGAGCGGCTACACTCGAGACTTGCAGTGCATCAAGCCGCTCGTGCGAGAGAGTGTTGAAAAGATGGGAGTCATGTGCGTTCTGGTGTGCGCGTTTCTTGAACGCTTGGAGTTCGATGCCGTCCGCATGGCGCGTTCCTTATCGCTGGGATCTATCGACGCGACGCTTCGCATGGAGGCCCGGGTGTTGCAAGGCGTTCCGCTACGGGATGCACACCATGCCGTGGCGGCCGAGTTGCGCGAGGCCGGCGATGTTCCCACCGACACGCAGGCGCCGGCAGTCGACTTGTATCGCACGTTGGGCGGGGCCCATCCGGAAGAGACCCGGCGGATCGCCGACATGCTGCTGGCGGAATTGGGGGACCGGGCTTGAGGTCTTCGAACCGTGCGGCGACGCAACGACAACTCGGCAACGCGAAGCGCGTGGTGGTCAAGGTGGGGAGTGCCGTCGTCGCCGGCAAGGGCCGGTTGCGCCCGAAGGTCGTGTCGATCCTGGCCCGAGATATTTCCGCGGTGCAAAAGCAGGGATTCGAAGTCGTCTTGGTGGTCTCGGGGGCGGTGGCGGCGGGTTTCCGATTGCTGGGGATGCCGCGATCACCGACGGCGGTCGTCGAGCGGCAGGCCGCCGCCTCCATCGGTCAACATCGACTGATGGCGACATTCGCACGGGTCTTCGGGCGGCATCGGGTTCACGTGGCCCAACTCCTGATGTCCGCCGAGGATATCGACAACCGTCGCCGATTTCTGAGCGCCCGCCACACGCTGCAAATGCTGCTCGCCCGGGGGGTCGTCCCGATCATCAACGAGAACGATGCCCTCTCCGACGACGAAGCCAAGGTCGGGGACAACGATCATCTGGCGGCGATGGTGACCAGCGTGGTCTCGGCCGACCTCCTGATCATCTTGAGCCGGGTACGCGGTCTCTATCACGAGGAAGACGGTGCGGTCATTCCGCGCGTCGAGGTTGGATCCCGGGTCGAACATCACATCAGTTCGGCCGTCAGCGAGTCCGGTGTCGGAGGCATGGCCGCGAAGGTGTCGGCCGCAAGGCTCGCCAGCCATTGGAACGTGCCGACCATCATCGCCGACGGCACGGAACCGACCACGCTGCGGCGCATTCTGGCCGGTGAGCCGATCGGCACGATGTTCGTCCCGCGCGAGAAGAAGTTGACCGCCCGAAAGAAGTGGATCGCCGTTCGGGCGAAGTCGCGAGGCGTTATCCGCGTGGACAACGGGGCCCGAATTGCCCTCAGCCGAAAGGGCGCCAGTCTGTTGCCGTCCGGCATCCTGGACGTTGAGGGGCGATTCGCGATCGGTTCGCGCGTCGACGTTCAGGACGAGAGCGGCGAGGTGTTCGCCGTGGGGTTGGTCTCCTACGCCGCCGACGACATTCGGAGACTGCGCGGCAAGCGAATAGCGGAAATCGAGGGCGTTCTCGGTTATGTTTACGTCAAGGAAATCGTGCATCGAAACGACATGGTGCTGTTGATCTGAGGGAGCAAACTTGCCCGTCATGGGAAAGATGCATGCACTCCATTGAAGTCCTCGCCAAGCAGGCACGGGACGCCGCCGTCGAACTGGCCGCGTTGCCCCGCAAGACGAAGGACGCCGTCCTGCTCGATTTGGCGAAGCGAATCGAAACGAACGCCGTCGCAATCGCGGAGGCCAACGGTCGCGACGTGGCCGCGGCCCGCGATGCCGGAACGGGCGATGCCAAGCTAAAAAGATTGGCGCTTTCCGATTCCGCGATCCGACAGATGGCCGACGGTTTACGGCAAATCGCCGAATTGGAAGACCCGGTCGGCGCGGTTACGAGGCAATATGTCGTCCCCAGCGGACTTCAGGTTCGCAAGGTGCGTTGTCCGCTCGGTGTCATCATGATGATCTATGAGGCACGACCGAACGTGACGGTCGATGCCTTTGCGTTGTGTTTCAAATCGGGCAATGCGTGCATTCTCAAGGGCGGGCGCGAGGCGACGCGATCCAACACGCTGCTCGCCGAACTTGCGGCGGAGGCGCTCAAATCGCAGGATGCCCCGCCGAACGCGATCACCCTGATTTGCTCTTCGGACCGCGAAGAGATCAAACGGCTGCTCACGCTTGAACAATACATCGATCTGGTCATCCCGCGGGGCGGCGCCGGGCTGATTCGGTTTGTGCATGAACATGCCCGCATTCCCACGGTTCGGCACTTTCACGGCGTGTGCCATATCTTCGTGGATGAAACCGCGGATCTTGAGCGGGCACTCGAAATCTGCGCCACGGCAAAGACATCGGCGCCGGCTACGTGCAACGCCGCCGAATGCGTGCTGGTTCACGAGGCGATCGCCGCGGAATTTACACCCGCCCTGGTGAGACGATTGCGAGCCGATGGTGTCGAGGTTCGCGGGGACCCGGAGGTTTGCCGAATGGCGCCGCAGGCGGTTCCCGCCGGGGCGGATGACTGGGGACGCGAGTTCCTCGACCTGGTGCTGGCGGTGCGGGTGGTTTCCGATATCGATACAGCCATCGAGCACATCAATACTTATGGCTCGAGTCACACCGAGGTCATCCTCAGCAATGAAGCGGCCCGCCAGCGGGAATTCACAGAGCGGGTCCAGTCGTCTTGTGTTTTGGTCAATGCGTCCACACGATTCAACGATGGCTTTCAACTCGGGTTGGGAGCCGAGATCGGAATCAGTACGTCGAAGATTCACGCGTACGGTCCGATGGGACTCGAAGAACTGACGACGCAACGTTTCGTCGTCCACGGAGACTGGCAGACGCGGTAGGTGTTTTTGAAAGAATGGACCCGGCTCGGAGATGCGTCCACACCGGGAAGAGAATAAAGCTGTACCTACAAGCAATAGCAGACCGCCGATTTACAGACGCTACCGACGTCCGGGCTGATGCGAATCCTTTGCGGAAAAGTCGAACATGCCAAGAGACCCGTCCATTCGGCGCGTGCTGATCGTCGGTAGCGGCCCCATCATCATCGGGCAGGGCTGCGAATTCGATTACTCGGGCACGCAGGCATGCACCGCCCTGCGCGAAGAGGGCATCGAGGTGGTGCTGCTCAACAGCAACCCCGCCACGATCATGACGGACCCCGAGATGGCGAATCGCACGTACCTGGAACCTATCATCCCGTCGGTTATCGACGATGTCTTGCAAACCGAAGCCGATCGCGGGATGCCGGTCGACTCCGTTTTGCCGACGCTCGGAGGTCAGACCGGATTGAATTGCACGGTCGAAGCGGCGGAAGAAGGCATCCTCGACCGTCACGGCGTGCGGCTGATCGGCGCGGATGTCGCGACCATTCACCGCGCGGAAGATCGCGGAGCGTTCAAGGCTGCCGTTTCCCAAATCGGCATTGATGTCCCGCGATCGGGAATTGCGCACAGCCTCGACGAGGCCAGGGCCGTGCTCGAGACAATCCCGCTTCCGGTGTGCATCCGATCGGCATACACATTGGGCGGCACCGGCGGCGGTATGGCCGCGACCCTCGAGGCGTTCGAGGCGTTGGCCGCGGACGGCCTCGCCAAGTCGCGGGTTGGGGAGATCCTGATCGAGGAGGACCTGACCGGCTGGAAGGAATTCGAACTCGAGATGATGCGCGACCACCGCGACAACGTTGTGGTGGTTTGCTCGATCGAAAACCTGGATCCCATGGGCGTCCACACCGGGGACTCGATTACCGTTGCGCCGGCCCTGACGCTGAGCGATCGCGAGTATCAGAAAATGCGAGACGCCGCAATCGCGATCATCCGCTGCGTGGGCGTGGAGACGGGCGGGGCGAACATACAATTCGGGGTCGATCCTCGAAACGGCCGCATGGTGGCAATCGAGATGAATCCTCGCGTGTCGCGCTCGTCGGCCCTGGCGTCCAAGGCGACGGGCTTTCCGATCGCGCGAATCGCGACCAAGCTCGCGATCGGATACTCACTCGATGAAATCCGCAACGACATCACCCGTGAAACGCCGGCCTGTTTCGAGCCGTCGATCGACTACTGCGTCGTCAAGATTCCGCGTTTCGCATTCGAGAAGTTTCCGGACGCCGACGAGACCCTGACGACGTCGATGAAATCGGTCGGCGAGGCCATGGCGATAGGCCGGACTTTCAAAGAGGCCTTTCAAAAGTGCATCCGTTCCATGGAAATCAAACGGCCGGGCTTCGGGCTGCACCCCAACGATATGTGGTTCGATTCGCTCCGGCCCGAGCGGGACGAGCCGGGCGTCGCCGGCGAAGTCTGGATGGACGCGTTTGGCGGGACCTCGCAACCGTTCGCCGGCCCGACCGGCGGAAGTAGCCTGAGCGAGCCGCCCGCGGACTTGCGGGAGCAGTCTTCGACGGAATGGCCCATTCCCGAGGCGGTGCTGCGCGAAAAGATATGCACGCCCTGCCAGGGCCGCATCTACTACATTCGCTATGCCCTCAAGATGGGATGGGACGTGGAGAAGATTCACGAGCTATCGGGAATCGACCCTTGGTTTATCAATCAGATGAATGAGTTGGTGGGCTTCGAGCGCCGATTGCTTGACGCCCGTGCGGGGAACGGGGCGGTTCTCCGGGCCACGCCGGAACTCAGCGCCCTTTTTCAACAGGCCAAGGCGTACGGCTACAGCGACAGCCAGCTTCGGAATATCTGGCAACTGGACGCGTCTTCGCTGGCGTCGCTCAAGGCGACTCTGGACCGGCCGAAGTTCAAACTGGTGGACTCGTGCGCGGCCGAATTCGAGGCGTACACACCCTATTACTACTCGACACACGAACGACCGCTGGCCCGGGTGTTTCGCAGTCCGGAAGCGGTCGCCGAGCTGCGCCGGCACCGGGCCTCGCGGGGTCTGGAACCGCTGGGAACGGCGGTTATGGACCTCGGCGTCGAGGCGCCGTACCGATACCGCGTGCTCGGCGATGACCACGTGCTTGTCGAATCGCATGATGATGAGTTGCGCGTCAGTGAACGGCCGAAGGTCATTATCCTGGGCGGGGGTCCCAATCGGATCGGGCAAGGCATCGAATTCGATTACTGCTGCGTGCAGGCCGTCCTGGCGGCCAAGGAGATGGGCTATGAAACGGTCATGGTCAATTCCAATCCCGAGACGGTCAGCACGGACTACAACGTCGCCGACCTGCTGTTGATCGAGCCGCTGACGCACGAGGACGTGCTCAATATTTGCGAGCGGCTGAACGGCCGGCCGTTTGGTCGGGGCGAGGGTCGCGACGTTTCGAAGTCCGGTGAAACCGGCCCGGTCCACGGCGTAATCGTGCAGTTCGGCGGGCAGACGCCGCTCAATCTCGCCATGGGTCTGACGGCTGTGGGCGTCCCGATATTGGGAACCGCGCCGGCCGACATTCACCTGGCCGAAGACCGGGAACGTTTCAAGCAGATTCTCGGCGAACTCGGGCTGCGACAGCCGCCCAACGGAATCGCCTTTTCGCGCGATGAGGCGCTCGCGGTGGCCGAGCGAATCGGCTATCCCGTTTTGGTGCGCCCGTCATATGTGCTCGGCGGCAGGGGTATGCAACTTTGCAACCACCGCGACGACCTGCTCGTGTATATCGACGCGGCCCTCGGCGCGACCGATCGCGATCAGGAATCGGGGCATCAGCAGCCGATCCTGGTGGACAAGTTTCTGCTGAACGCCGTTGAAGTCGACGTGGACGCCGTCAGCGATTACGGCTACCCCGGCCGGGATCCCGTGGACGGCCGGTGCGACATCTGCGGCATCATGGAGCACATCGAGGAGGCGGGCATACACTCCGGCGATAGCTGCTGCGTCCTGCCGCCGCACTCACTCTCGCCCGCCCTGATTGACGACATCAAGCACCAGGTCAAACTTCTGGCGCGTGGCCTGCGCGTCTGCGGCCTGATGAACGCACAATTCGCGGTCCAGGGGCGATCGATCTACCTGATCGAGGTGAACCCGCGGGCGTCGCGAACGGTCCCGTTTGTAGGCAAGGCGACCGGTGTCCCCTGGGCCAAGGTGGCCACGCGGGTGATGTTGGGCGAGACGATCGACCAGGCCCTGCGGGCTTCCGGCCACTCGGACGTTCGGGGGCCTCGACACGTTTCGGTCAAGGTGCCGGTCTTTCCGTTCAATCGCTTTCCGGGGGTGGACTGCATACTCGGGCCGGAAATGCGTAGCACCGGGGAGGTGATGGGGATCGACGCCTCCTACCCGCTGGCGTTCGCCAAGGCCCTTCGCGCCGCCGGAATTCGTTTGCCCACGAGCGGGAGGGTCTTGGTCAGCGTTAATGATCCGGACAAGCCTCGCATCGTTCCGGTCGCCCGAGAACTGCACGAAATGGGTTTCGAGATATTCTCGACGATCAAGACCCATCGACACCTTGCGGCGGACGGCGTTCCTTCAACGATCGTTTCCAAGTTTCCCGACGAAGAGCACCCTTATCTCCTGGAACTCATTCTTCAAGGAAACCTGGACCTGCTGATCAACACGCCCATTCATACGGGCAGCGCTTCGGACGAAGGTCGCTGGCGATCCGCGTCGATCCAGAAAGGCATTCCACTGATCACGACAATCGCGGGGGCCCGGGCGGCGGTGGGCGCGATTCGCGCAATGCAGCACGGCGGCATGAAGGTTCGCGGATTACAGGATTATCTGGCGGACGGAGGGGCCCGATGATCGGCAAACTCGCCTTGGAAGACGGCACGATCCTGACGGGTCAGGCGTTCGGGGCCACCGGCACGCAACTCGGCGAAGTCGTTTTCAACACGGCCATGACGGGCTATCAGGAGATCTGCACCGATCCGTCCTATTTCGGACAGATCGTCGTCATGACATTCCCGCTGATCGGCAACTACGGCGTCAATCCCGAAGACGTCGAGTCGGGGCGTGCGGCGCTGTCCGGTTTCGTCGTCAAGGAAGTGTCGGAACAACCGAGCAACCATCGGGCCACCGCGTCGCTTCCGGACTATTTGCGCGAACACGGCATCATCGGATTGGCGGACGTGGATACACGGGCCCTTACCCGACGAATTCGATCTCAGGGTGCGTTGCGCGGCGTCATTTCAACCGAGGTGATGGATGAATTGGCACTGATCGAGTTGGCCGCTTCGTCGCGTTCGTTGACCGGACGAAATCTCACCCGCGACGTCATGTCCGATTCGGTGCGACCTTGGGAAGAGGATCGCCGGGCTCCGTCCACGGAGAAGCCTCTCAATGTCGTCGCCGTGGACTGCGGGATCAAACAGAACATCCTTCGACGCTTGGTCGACATCGGCGGCCATGTTGCGGTCGTGCCCGGCAGGCTGGGGGCCGACGCCATTCTGGCGATGAATCCCGACGGGATCCTGGTCGGCAACGGGCCCGGAGACCCGGCGGCGGTGACGGAAACGATACACACACTCAAGGGGCTGGTCGGCCGAGCGCCCGTATTCGGCGTCTGCCTGGGGTACCAAATGCTCGCACTGGCTCTCGGGGCGAAGACGTACAAGTTGAAGTTCGGTCATCACGGGGCCAACCATCCGGTCTTGAATCATGCCACCGGCAGGGTTGAGATCACCAGCCAGAACCACGGCTTCGCGGTGAGCGCCGATTCGCTAGCGACGACCGGCCTTCGGGCCACGCACTCGAATCTCTATGACGGAAGCCTCGAGGGATTCGCCCACGAGCGCGAGCCGATCTTCGCGGTTCAATACCATCCCGAGGCCGCGCCCGGACCGAATGACTCGGCATACCTGTTCGATTGCTTTGCCCGAATGATGCGCACCCAGCGCCCCATGACGCCCGATTCATTGCGCTAATCCAACCGGTCCCCGCGGATTCGACGGACAGGCGCCTGTCGGATTCCAGGCGTGTCGCGGATGCGGTATAATCTTGGGCGGGTCGAATGCTCTCTGATCGGCAGCGCAAGGGCCGGGTCGCGTCATGGGAAAATCGAGACGGAAAATGCGAGGAAGGCCGAAGACGGGCGGCGCTGATGGAACGACGTCGCGGCCCGACGGTCCCCGCGAGCAAGGTCGGCAGCGGCCGGCCGGCTGGTTTTCGCGGATGGGAGAGCAACGGCCGGTTCTCCGGTTCGTCCTGCTCTTCGCGGCCTTCGTGCTCGTATTCTATGCGGTGTCGTCGACTCCGTATATTGAACGGACATGTTGGCCGCCCTATCTGGACTTGAACGCCGAAGTTTCGGGTTCGATCCTGCGGATCTTCGGAGAAAAAAACATCTCGGTCTCGAATCGGAAGATCCTCGGAAGGGCGGCGCTGTCGATCGAACGCGGCTGCGATGCGATCTACCCCTCGCTCTTGTTTATTTCGGCGGTGCTGGCATCGCCGGTTGCGTTTCGAAAGAAATTGCTCGGCATGCTGATCGGAACCGTTGTCCTGATGTTGATTAATCTGATTCGAATTATCAGCCTGTACTATGTGCAGTGGCTTTATCCCGCTGCCTTCGACATGATGCACCTGGAGGTGTGGCAGTTCTTGTTCATCGTGCTCGCGTTGGTCTTTTGGGTCATTTGGGCGCGGCGGGCGATCAAACCGGAGGCGGCCCCGGGCACCCATGCCGACACGTAGGATTATGATCGGATTCCTCGCACGGCTGCTGATTGTGTATGCCGTGCTCATTGCGCCCTGGCCGGGAATTCGAAAGGCCTACGCCCGTGGGTACAGGGCGGTTGCGAATGTTGTATTCTACCGGTTTGGACCGGCGGGCCGAGTCAATTTCGAGCCGCTGACCGACTCCGCCAAGTTGATGGATACTCGAATCCAAATCATCAATATTCGAACCGGTAAGTCGAATGTGTCCGACCACCGCGCCGAGTATTACGGCTACTTGCCTTCCGCGGAACTCATTGCGCTGGTTCTGGCGAC
>JAPULF010000246.1 GCA_027295245.1 Planctomycetota bacterium | reverse complement strand
GTCCCACCGCCGGAACCGTCGTATAGTCCGAGGGCCTGGGCGTAGGTCTTGCCGAGAAAGTCGTTGATGTCGAGCGAAGGATCCATCGGGCGAAGGAAGTTCGTGGCGATCGTTCCCGACGGATTGAAACCCGCGTCGGTGCCGAAAATCTCGGCGTCAAGAAACCCCTGGGTCGGAAAGAGCGAATCGGCCTGGGGAGTGACTGCGAACCAGGTGTTGCCGTCCGCGGAGACTTCGACGCCTGCCGGCTCGCTGTTATCGCCTGTGATGTTTCCGACCACGAAATCAGAGGTCGTGAAGAAGGTGTTGCCGAAGATGATCATGTCGACGCCGAACAGGTTGGTCGGATCGTCCTCAACGGGCTCATCGAACCGGACGACGAGTTCACCGCCACCGCCGATGCTCAGGATTTCATCGGTTCCGAACGGCGAATTGAACATCGTTACGTCCGAATCAAAACCGAGGATCTCACCGGTGACCCGTTCGGGCGAACCCAAGACGACACCGGGGTCGGAGGTGTATCCGACTGCGGGATCGGTGCCGGGATCGTAAAAGATCCACGACGCGGCCCATGGCTGGGCCATCGCGATGCTGGGAAGAAACACTACCAGTGCCACGAAAGCGGCGGCCGGGATGCGGATGCCCGCAACGCGGGCGTTCTTACAGCTAGACACTTCAAGCCTCCCTTCTGCGGCGATCGTTCGTCGCCGCAAAAAAAGCCTCCACGCCCGGGATCGAGTGCGGAGGCTGGAAAGCTCGAATGCTCGCGCGATGTGTTGCGCGGCCGTCGATATTTCGCCCAAATCCGGGGCGCTTCGACAAACACGTTGTGCCGGCAGGTCTTCTGGCTTACGGATCGTCCTACTGACCGCGCCTTCTCCCCGCGAGATGCGAGAATGGCCGTTGCGGCGTTCGTCTCCGATTACAGCGGCGGGACCGCGGTGGATTTGCACCACCTTCCCTATTTGTCTCCCCACGTGGGAGACCGGCACCGAAAAGTATTCACTTGTCAAAGGCACGTGCGGCGGATAACCAACCGCACGCGCGAGATTATGCACCCGACGCAGCGGATGTCAAGTGTCGGATCCGGGTCGCATCGCGCTCGGATTGCGACTCGAACCGAAACGGATTCGACCGCCCGGGCCCCTATCGATTGCCGGATTCAGCGGCCTCGAACAACGCCCGGAAATTCCCCTCGCCGAATCCGCGGCCGCCGCATCGTTGGATCAACTCGATATACAGCGGTCCGGCGTTGCGCCTGCCAAAGGTCTTGGATTGGTCCTTGCAGAATGCTTGAAGGACGTGCCCGTCCTTGTTGCCGTCCACCAGGAGACCGAGCCGTTGGAGATCCGAGACCGGCGGCTCGAGATCGCCGATGCCCGATGCCTGCAACCGATTCGGCAAAGATTCGTAGTAGGCCTTCGGCGTCGGAAGAAACTCGATTCCGGAGCCGGCGAGGTGTTCGGCCGCCTTGGCAATGTCGACGACCTCGAGCGACATGTGCTGGATGCCCGGCCCGCCATTGTCGTCTACGTTGACCTGGACCTGCGACTCGTTGAAGCGCGGCCTGAGAGGTTCGTTGTTCGCCATCTTGATGCCGCTTTCCTCGTCCCACATCACGATGGACTTCAATCCACTGCCGATGCCCGGCCGAATGTCGTTGGTGTGGAACTGCACGTCCCAATAGCGCTTGAAGCCCATGACGTGTTCGAAGAACGCGATGACCGGCATGAGCGTTCGCATGTTGGCAGTGAGGTGATCGATGCCCTTGAGACCGATCGGGTCACGGTCGGGGTCGAAGGCGGCGGTCTGCTCCATGCCGGGCATCAGGCCGTCGGCCTCGTCGGTGTGCTCGACGAAACAGAATTCCACGTCGCCGAGGGGCGTTGCGATTCCTACTTGCCGCCATTGTCCTCTGGCGATGGTATTCGACGTGACAAAGTCGGTGGGCGTGGCGTGGCACTCCAGCAGGCGTTCCTCGGCCTCGGCGGCGTCGCTTACGAGAAAGTTCACTCGGGAGATTCCTTCGGGGTGCTTTGCGAGGAACCGCGCGACGGGGGATCCGCCGTGTATCTTTTCCTGAAGCACGATGCCCAAGTCTCTGCACCGCAGCAGGTGTCGGCGCGATCCCGAGGTTTCGATTGCGTCGCCGGAGCTAGTCGCTATGTGTTGGAAACCGAATCCTCGCGTCCAGTACGACAGCCACGGTTCGACGTCGAAGACCGAGATTTCGATGCTGTGAATTCGGCGGATACCGAGGTTCGAATTCGCCATGGTCGCTCTCCTTGCTCCCAGTGCGGACCTGGATCGTGGGTCGTTGCTCCGCATTCGCCGGCAGCGTAACGCGCCGCCGCCGCCGGGTCGAGCAGAAAGAATTCCTAGACAGGGGGTCGTTTTCCACATTTAGACCGTGTGTTGTCGGGACGGCGTTGCTTCTCTTGGCGTACCTCCCGCTGGATTGACGAATACTTGGCGTCGCCTAGAATTGAGCTGGGCGACAAATCACAGGAGCGAGAACCATGGA
>JAPULF010000245.1 GCA_027295245.1 Planctomycetota bacterium | reverse complement strand
ATCCATCGTCGGATTCAGAAAGACTGAGATGACTCCTCTCGGAAACGATCGTCGCCTTGTTTGAAGGAGCAGGGTCCGATGGGGCTGGTCCTGGACATTCGTGATGGAAAACCCCCGCAAGTCAGGTTCATTCTCAACGTTTTCCAATTGGAGCGAGATCCGTGGCGAACGGCCGTCTTGCCCGCCGTGTGTCGTTCGAGCAGTAGTTCGAGAATTCCCAAAGCCCTGTTCAAGGGCGCACTCTACATTCCTCGGCAGGCAGCCTCTCTCGAACACGACGCTAAACATCTCTAGGTCTGACGAGAGCCCCAGGCGTATTTCTTCGCAGCGTTCGAAGTCGTCGTCGGCCAAAAAGTAGTAGTAGGTCTTTACTACTTCCTCGATGGGTTTCTCAACCATAGCGCTGCTCTTTTTTGAAGCGTTGATGATAGTCGGCAAATCCTCCGTAACGAAGTGCCCCTTCAGCAGGATCATTGCGCCGGTTTCGAAAGAGATTTTCGGGCGAGGGTAGCGGCGCCTCAATTCGGCTCGTTCTTGCTCGTTGAGAAAACGCAGGTTCCCATCCTTGTTCATTACAACCAGGTCCTCCTCGAGTCCGGCCTCCAGCAAGGCTCGGTGGTAGTTTCTCTGGGATTCGAAGACAAACGGAATTCGACCGATACGTTGATCTTGGACCAAGGCGCTTAGTCCATTGTCGTCAAGGAGGCGCGGGCTCGGATGAAGATGATACGTTCCTAGAATCCAGCCCTTTTCTGCTTGCTGCGTCGTACTGGCCTTCTTGTCCTCGGGACGCTCCCGGCGATTCGTTGTCGCCGGCGGCTCGTTCGTTTCCTTCGCCGGGCGATCGACGCAGCCCCACGCGCCGCTCCAGACACTCAGTCCGAAAGCCAAGAGGATCAGGTTCATATTCAGCTTGATGTTCATGTTCATGGATCTCCCGGACCCCCAAATCTTTGTGCATGATCCGAATTCGCGAGACGTTCGCCTCGCATTGCTATTCGTCTTGCGGCGGGTTGTCCGCGAAAAAACGAGTGTACCTCCGGTGCCTTTGTCACAAAGGCGACCAAGCGGGGCGGGCATGGGGCGACGGTTCTACGGGAACGGATGCCGGGTGACTATTGTACCGGCCGAAACGGGACCGGTAATGTTTCGAGGATGCATCGATCAATATCCTTAACGCCGCCGGATCAAGGCCCGATATGATACGATGATGGCCACATCCGCTTCGGTACGAGCGATTGCATACGCCTCCATCGCCAACCTCGGCCATGGTCTGGACGTCTTCGGTGTGTGCGTCGACGCCGGATTCGATCAGGTCGAGATCGGTCCGGGCGATGCGGGTATCGTGTTGACCCTGACCGGCGAAGCGGCGGCCGGAATTCCGTCCGACCCCGATCGCAACACGGCAGGTCGGGCCTTGCAAGCCCTCATGCGGCATCATGATATCATGGCCCCAATTCGAGTGAACATTCGCAAGGGTCTCGCTCCGGGCAGCGGGCTCGGGTCCAGCGCTACCAGTGCGGCGGCGGCCGTTGTGGCGGCAAACGAATACTTTGGTCTCAATTTGACGCGCGAGCAATGCGTCCCGTTTGCCGCCGAAGGTGAACGGGCGGCGGCCGGAACCGCACACGCGGATAACGTCGCCGCCTCGATTTTCGGCGGATTCACGATTGTGCTTGCCGGTACGCCAATGAGAATCGTCCACCTGCCCGCCCCCGAGGCGCTGCGATTCGTCGTTGCGACCCCTCGGTTGCAGGTCGAGACCAGTCGGGCGCGGGCAGCGCTTCCCGAACAAGTCACGCTCTTGGAATACGTCAGGGGATGTGCGAGTTGCGCGATGATCGTAGCGGCCCTGGCGTCCGGTGATATTGCGGCGCTCGGCGAAGCGATTGAAGGATCATTTGTCGATGAGCACCGGTCGACGCTGATTCCGGGTTTCGCCTCCGTTCGGGACGCCGCCCGCCAAGCGGGATCGGCGGGAGTGTGCGTCAGTGGAGCGGGGCCGACCGTCGCCGCGGTCGTTGGCCCGGACGCGAATGCCGAGGTCGTGGCCCGAGCGATGAAAAACGCCTTCAACGATGCCGACCTGGAATGCAATTCCCGACTTGTGTCCGTGGGCGAAGGAGCCCGCATCGTGGAGGAGCGGTGATGATCCAACGGTGCTTTGGCTGCGATGCCCGGTTCCCGCTCGATCGCATCATTTACACGTGTGATCGGTGCGGTGCGGTGCTCGAGATTGCCTTGGAAGCCACGGATTTCGACCATCCGAAGTTCGCAGGCCGCGGCGTTTGGCGATACGCACCGCTCTTGCCCGGCGACGCCGCCAACGCGGTCACGATGGCCGAGGGGGCCACGGGCCTGCACCGCTGCGATCGCATCGGGCCCGAGCTGGGCATTTCCGAACTATACCTCAAGAACGAGGGCGAGAATCCAACCGGCTCGTTCAAGGACCGCGGAATGACGGTCGGATTGACGCGGGCCGTCGAGCTGGGCGCCACGGCCGTAGCGTGTGCGTCGACCGGAAACACGTCCGCTTCGATGGCGGCCTACGCGGCCCGGCGCGGGATTCGGGCGATCGTCTTGATACCGGGCGGTCAGGTCGCGACCGGAAAGCTGGCCCAGGCGATTGTACACGGCGCGGAAATCGTTCAGATCGACGGCAATTTCGACGATGCCATGCGGCTGGTCCACGAGCTTTCCGTCGAAGACGGGGATATTTATCTGCTGAACTCCATCAATCCCTTCCGGCTCGAGGGTCAGAAGACGCTCGCGTTCGAAGTCTGCGAGACCCTGGGACGGTGTCCGGATGTTGTGGTGCTTCCGATGGGCAACGCCGGCAACATCAGCGCAATTTGGAAGGGATTCAAGGAATTCCGCAGGGCCGGGTTGATTGATCGGCTCCCCAGGATGATCGGGGTCCAGGCCGAGGGCGCCGCCCCGATCGTCGAGACGCTCCGCAGTCGATCGGAGACCTGTCGGGTCGAGCGCCCGGAGACGATTGCCACCGCCATTCGCATCGGGGCGCCTGTCAACTGGCGCAAGGCGGTGGCGGCGATCCAAGAATCGGGCGGCGATTGTGGGACGGTGACGGACGACGAGATCGTGGCGGCCCAGCGCGACCTTGCGCGACGTGAGGGTCGATTCGTCGAGCCGGCTTCCGCGGCGCCGATAGCGTTTCTGCGCAAACACGGCGTGGTGGAGGCGAGCACGGTCGTATGCGTTGCCACCGGGCACGGGTTGAAAGACCCGGATATGGTTCTGAAGACTTCACCGACCCTGATCCGCGCGGAGCCGACGCTGTCTTCGCTGAGGGAGGCGCTCGGCCAGGCATGAAGATTCTGCTGATCGGATTCGGCGTGGTGGGTCGTGCGTTCCTGCGGTTGCTCGACGAACGGCGCGGCGGGCTGTATCGCCGGTTCGGATTGCGGCCCCGAATCGTCGGCGTGACCGACTCGCGGGGGTCGGCCGTATCGGAGAGCGGGTTGGAGACGAAGCAACTTCTGGCGGCCAAGTACAATCATGGAACGGTGGCGGCCGTTGCAGGCCACGGTGACACGACGACTTCGATCGATGCCCTGATTGCGGACAGCGACGCCGACCTCGTCGTGGAGGCGACGCCCAGCACTCTCTCCGCTCCGCAGGTCGCGATGAGCCATTTCAAGTTCGCGTTTCGCTCGGGCAAACACGCCGTGACCGTAAACAAGGCCCCGCTCGCGGTTGCGATGCCGGCGCTGTTCGAGCTGGCGGCCCACAACCGCGTGCAGTTTCGGTTCAGTGGTACCGTGGGAGGCGGAACACCGATTCTGGCGTTTGCACGGGAATGTGCCCGCGGTGACGAGATCGTTCGCATTCGGGCCATCCTGAACGGTACTACAAACTTCATATTGTCGAGAATGCACGCGTCCGGGGCCGCATTCGAGGCTGCCCTCCAGGAGGCCGTCGAGTTGGGGTATGCCGAAGCCGATCCCAGCGCCGACATAGACGGCGTTGACACCGCCACCAAGATCGTGATTCTGTCCAATTGGGTCCTCGGTCGGCCGGCGACGCTGGACGACGTGAAGCTGAGCGGCATCCGCGGCATCGCGACCGAGCGGATCGCCGAAGCCGCGGGCCGGGACAGTCGCGTCAAGCTGGTCGGGGAGATCAACGAGACGCTGTCTGTCGGACCCTGCGAAATTCGGGCCGGCGATCCGTTGGACGTCCCGGCAAATCTGAATGCGGTGACCGTGACGCTCCGGACGAGCGGCGACGTGACGCTGGTGGGGCCGGGGGCCGGCGGGGCCGAGACCGCAACCGCGGTGCTGCGTGACGTACTGGATATTTGGCGCGTGATGGGGGGTCAGGCATGAAAACGATCATCATGAAATTCGGCGGAACGTCCATGGCCGATTCGGAGACGATTCGCCAGTGCGCCGATCGGGTACGCGCGACCGAAAGCAACGCGTGTCGTGTAGTGACGGTGGTGTCGGCGATGGCCGGCGTGACGGACACGCTATTGGAACTCGCCGAGGCCGCGGCCGCCGGCAACCGGGCCGCCAAGCACACCTTGCTGGGGAGCCTGCGAGCCCGACACGAACGCACCGCCGATGAACTCGGGTCCGCAGGAGCCGTGCATCAGATTCTTGATCGTTTGGAGACGCTTGTATCCGGCATTGCCGCGGTCGGTGAACTGACGCCCCGTTCGCGGGACGCGGTGGCGGCGTTTGGAGAATTGCTCTCGGCGGAACTAATGGTCTCGGTGGTCGACGGGCACGCGGTGAGCGGCTCGGA
>JAPULF010000244.1 GCA_027295245.1 Planctomycetota bacterium | reverse complement strand
CGAAAACGTCATCGAGGACGATCGGGTTGGATTCGATTCCCTCGGTATGCTCGGTGCCGGACAAAAAAGCCCCGGTGCGCGGCGAGAGTGGCGATTCGCGCAACGACCGGTCATACGTGGATGATGTTGCTCGAAGCGGTGTCGGCGAGGCATCCCCGGCGTTTTTGGAGGGACTCGACCCGTCTGCGAACGAGTCGTCGCCAGCGCCCGTTGCGTCGGGGGCGGCGAATCGCCAAGCATAAATGCCCCAGGCGCCGGCCGTGACGAGGCAGACGAGAGCGAAAATGGGCACGGTGCGGTTTCGAAATCCTCGAAGAAGCGCCATCGGCCGATCCTCCATGACCCGTTGAGGCAGGCCCGCCTCGTCCCTGCAATGCACGACGCTTCGTGCCGCAAAGTCAATACGCCGATCGTCTTACGTAATACGTTAATCGTTGGGTCGAGAATGTCAAAAAAAAATTCACGGATGACCGGGGCGTAGGCCGCCGTCACGGGTCGAAACGGCGGATTTTCCGTTCGGTGACGAGCATTCTGACCTTCACGTCGTGCGGTCCGGAAGGAAGCGACTCGACCAATTGGTTTTCCAAAGCGAAGCCGCACGCAACGCCCTTGAATCCGGGGTTGCCCAAGAACCGATCATAGAAGCCGCGACCTCGTCCCAGGCGGTTTCCGAAGGGGTCGAATCCCAAGCCCGGAACGATCACGAGATCGATCAGCTCGATGGGAATCGGCATACCCCGTATCGGCTGGCGGATGCCGTACTGGCCGTCCGCCACGTCCTCGTTGAGATCGCGAATCTCGACCGGGATCATCTGCCGACTCTCCCAACTCACTTGCGGGGCCACGACTTTCTTGCGGTCCTGCCATGCCTGCAGGACGATCGGCGTCGTGTCCGCCTCGTGTGGAAGCGAAAGGTAGATCATCATGATCTCGGCGCGCCGATACTCGGGCTCTTTGAACAGAGCCTCGGCCGCGATTTGGGAAGTTCGCCGAAGATCTTCCGGCGAAATCCCACCCAGAACGGACCGCAACTTGGAACGAAGTTCCTTCTTCACCTGGCCCTCGATGCTTGGAACTTTCTAAGCTATCGGTTCGTAGCAATCAGTGCAATATGGACGAATTCTCTTTTTGGGGCGGAGGGAATCGCGTCGGCGGGCTGATCGGACGACGAACCATGAGATGAAACGGTTTTATCGTGGATTCGGCATTGAGGGACCGGCTCCGTGCGTGACCGTGGAGCTGCGCGGCACCCTTCGTGTTCCGCCGATCATAATCGGACGTTACACTCGGCATTCGAAGATGGGCCTGCCACGGCGACACACACGATGAGTCAGTTTCTGATACCTGGCGTTGCGTTTGCAACCGCCGCATGCCTGAGCGCCCTCGGGACTTGGGCGATGCGTCGGCGGTCGCTCGCGCGCGGTTTCATCGATCAGCCGGGCGGGCACAAGGGGCATCTTGCGGGCGTCGCCCTCGGCGGCGGCGTTCCCGTCGTCTTAGCGGTCGTGTTGCCGATCGTCGTCGGCGCGTTTGCGGCAAGGTGGCTCTCCGCGGATAGCCCGGAATGGCTGCCCGGCGAAATCGAAAAACACCTCGGCGGGATCGTAGACAAGACCCCCATCGCCTTGCAGATCGTTCTGGCGACGCTCCTGATGTGCGGGCTCGGACTGTACGACGATGCCCGCCCGATGAAGGCTCGGTCCAAGTTTGCCGGGCAACTCGTCCTTGCGGTCTTCCTTGTGGTTCAATGCGATCTGCGATTGTTGTCACATTGGCATTTCGTGCCATCGGCCCTGCTCTCCATTCTATGGATTGTGGGTGTCACCAATTCGTTCAATTTTCTCGACAACATGGACGGGTTGGCAGGCGGCGTCGCGCTGATCGCGGCGGCGGTTTTCGCGGTCACGGCCATGTTGGCCGGCCAGCTTTTCGTGCCGACGTGCTGTTGGCTGTTGGTCGGGGCCCTCGCCGGGTTCCTTCCGTTCAACGTGCATCCGGCGTCGATTTTTCTGGGCGATGCCGGCAGCCTGTCGATTGGACTGCTGGTCAGTGTGTTTACGATCCTGACGACGTTCGCCGATCCCGCGGCGGGGCAACGGCCCTTCGGCATTTATGCTCCGTTGATTGTCCTGGCGGTTCCGTTGTACGACACCGCGAGCGTAATGCTCCTCAGATGGCGGGCCGGTGTGCCGGTCTGGACCGGTGATCGCCGGCATTTCTCACATCGCTTGGTGCGTCGCGGTATGGGCGTTCGACAGGCCGTGGTGCTCATATGGCTGGCAACCCTGCTGACTGCATTGCCGGCGCTGCTGCTTCCCAAATCCGACTGGCTCGTCGCTACCGCGATCGCGGTCTATACGCTTCTCATCGTCTTTCTGGTCGGTCTGATGGAGAGGTTGGCATCCCATGACGAACCCGCGGGATAGACGGGCACGCGCCGCGACGGGCGATCCGGAAACGCGCAACGATCCGGCCGGCACCACCCCGCTGGTCGAACGCCTCGTCCTTCTCGTGTTCCTGTCGCTGATCCCGATTCGCGCCGTGCTGTCGGAAACGCACGGGTTCGAATCGCCAAGTCTCTTACGCGGACTCGAGGACGCTCCACCCACGGCCGGTCCGGCCACGACATTGGTAATCATCTCGACGATTGCGGCGGGCACACTTGCGTTGGCATGCTCACGACTCTGGCGAGGGGGGCCTCGCTACCGCCGGACCGGTGCGGAACTTGGGGCTTTGCTCCTGGTTGCGGCCGCCGTCTTTTCCACCGTGCGGGCCGGACAGAGACACCTCGCCCTGATCGGCGTTCTCGACTTCCTGGGCATGATCGCGCTCATGTTCTCGCTTCGCCAACTTCTGACCCGGCGGCGATACATCCGACTCGCACTGTGCGTGATCCTCGCCACGGG
>JAPULF010000243.1 GCA_027295245.1 Planctomycetota bacterium | reverse complement strand
GCAAACATCCTACGGACCGCAAGACACTGGCGAGACGGTATACGCCACCGAGGTGGGTGGCGGATTCCGGCTCGACCGTGTCTTGCGGTCCGTAGGATGTTTGCAATGAACGGCAGGAGATCGTCGTGTGGGGACCGATTGTTCCGGGACGCGGTGAGACTTTCTTGGGCATTGTCGTTCCAGTTCGATGGGCCGCTAAGCATTGGCCCAAGCCGGCTTTCGTTTTTCGAGAAACGCTCTAAGACCCTCTCGGGCCTCTTCGCCGATGAATGCTTCGCCGAAGGCCTCGCGCTCGAGGGACAAGCCGCGTTCGAACCAGGCGGCTTCGGTGGCGCACATAACACGCTTGACTCGCCGAACGGCGGATGGGCCGCGGTCCAATACCTGGCGGGCGAGTTCATCGGCCTTCTTCATGACATCCTCGGCTGGCACGGCTTCATTCACGAGTTCAGCTTCGGCGGCGACCTTTCCAGTAAGGGGCGTGCCCGTCAGGATCATCCGCCGGGCCTTGGCGGGTCCCAATTGAAGGAAGATGCGTTGGGTGCCGCCCCAGCCGGGTATCAGTCCGAGGCTGACCTCCGGAAAACCGATCGTTGCATCTTCGGCCATGACGCGGAGATCACACGCGATTGCCAGCTCGCATCCTCCCCCCAGAGCGTGTCCGTTGATGGCGGCGATCGTGACGGCGTGCTCGAAGTTTGCGATCTTGTTCATGCACTGTTGGCCGCGCCTGCTGAGCGTTCGCCCAGCGTCGCCGGGGGCGGCGGACAGCTCGGCGATGTCGGCGCCGGCGACGAATGTCCGGCCCTCGCCCGAGAAAATGACGATCCGAATCTCGCTGTGCTGCTCCACCTCTTTGAGGTGGGCCTCGAGGGCTGCCATCGATGCGGTGGACAGCATGTTGATGCCGTTCGGGCTGTGAAAGGTGATGCGCGCGATCGGCCCGTCATGTTCGAGGCGAACTTCGGTACCCATAAGCGATGACCTCCTCGCATTCGGCAGTATATAACGAATCTCGAGGTGTGAAAACCCCCCGTTCGTAGGTGCGATTCGCGATCTTCACTTCTGAATAACGAAGAATCCCGGAGCGCCTCACCGCCGATAATCGTGGAATCCCCGGCCGGATTTTCGACCATATCGTCCGGCGTTCACAAGGTTTCGAATCAGGGGGCAGGGACGGAACTTGGGGTCGCCGAGGTCCCGGTGCAGCACCTCCATGATATTCAGGCACACGTCTACGCCGATGAAGTCCGCCAGGGTGAGAGGGCCCATGGGGAAGTTGCAACCCTGTTTCATGATCTCGTCGATCGTGGCGGCGTCGCTGACGCCCTCCATCAGGGCGTAGGCCGCTTCGTTAATCATCGGCATCAGGACGCGGTTGCTGACGAAGCCGGGCATGTCCTTACAGCGGAGCGGGTTTTTCCCAAATCGCTTCGCCAAGGCTTCGATTGTCTCCACGGTGGTGTCGTCCGTTTGGAGGCCGCGAATGACCTCGACCAGCGTCATCAGCGGGACCGGGTTGAAGAAGTGCATGCCGATGAACTTCTCCGGTCGGTCCGTGGCGGCGGCCAGCTTGGTGATGCTGATGCTGCTGGTGTTGCTGGCGAGTATGACGCCCGGTTTGATTCGGCTTTGGACTTCTTGATAAAGGGCCGTCTTGGCGTCGAAACTCTCGAAGATCGCCTCGATGACGAGATCGACTTTGGGCCAGTCAATGTCTTCCTGGGACGAGGCGGTCGTGAGGTTCGATCGGGCGGATGCTGCCTGGTCGGCGGCGAGCTTGCCCTTTTCGACGAGCTTGTTGAGGCTCTTGTCGATTGCCGCCGTCGCCTTCGTCAACTGCTCGGCCGCATTATCATAGACCCACGTCGTCAATCCGGCCGTTGCAGCGACCTGTGCGATGCCGCGCCCCATTGTGCCGGAACCGAACACTACGATTGTGTCAATCGCCATGGTGTCACCTCGTGGTTGCGTAAGTACCGGAATCGTCCCTGTGCCGGCTGTGGGTTAACGTTCAATCAACATCGCGACCGCGTTGCCGCCGCCGAGGCATAGCGTCGCCACGCCGCGCTTGGCGTCGCGTTGCTCCATCGCGTTGATGAGCGTCACGAGCACGCGCGTGCCGCTTGCACCAATGGGATGGCCTAGCGCAATGGCGCCGCCGAGTACGTTGACACGATCGGCGCTGATCTCCAGCCCGCGCATGCATGCTACCATTTGGGCGGCGAATGCCTCATTGATCTCGAACAGGTCGATGTCACCGATCTTCAGGTCCAACTTGTCCAACAGTTGACGTACCGCGCCGACCGGGGCCATGAAGAGTTCCTTTGGCGCTACACCAAATGTTGTGTGGCCCATGATGGTTGCCCGGACGGGCCAGCCTCGTTTGGCGGCCTCATCTTGCGACGCGAGGAGCACCATGGCGGCGCCGTCCGTCAATTGGGAGGAATTGCCCGCAGTGACGGTACCGTTCTTGTCAAACGCCGGACTCAGCTTCGCGAGGGCCTCGATCGTGGCATCGCCGCGAATCGACTCGTCTTCCGAGAAAACGACGGTTTGTTTTCGCGACTTGATCGGTATCGGAGAGATGAAGGGCTTGTATGCCCCCGTTCGTCGGGCCTCCGCGGCTCGATGATGGCTTTGTACCGCGAAGGCATCCTGATCTTCACGCGCGACGTTGTATTTTTTTGCCGTGTACTCGGCGGCCTCGCCCATGCCCCAGTGTTCGAACGGACAGCTCAGGCCGTCATGGACCATTCCATCGATCAACGTTCCGTCGCCGAACTTGACGGCGCCGGTCCGCATGCCGCGCAGATAGTGCGGCACGTTCGACATGCTCTCGATGCCGCCGGCAAGCATGATCTTCGCTTCGCCCAGACGAATGTTGTTGTCGCCATTCATCGCGGCCCGCAGGCCGGAGCCACATACCTGGTTTACCGTGACCGCGGTGATCGTTTCCGGCAGGCCCGCGCCGAGTGCCACCTGCCGGGCGGGGTTTTGGCCGACGCCGGCTTGCAACACCTCGCCGATCAGCGCGAGATCGACGTCCTCGGGGGGGCAGCCGACCGAATCGAGCACATCCTTGGCCACGACCGCTCCGATCTGCGGGGCCGTGAGCGCTGACAACGACCCCAGGAACTTGCCCATCGGACTTCGCCTCGCACCAACGATGACACTCCTTTGCGACATTTCGTGATCTCCAAGTTGCGTCCGGTCGGCCAACGGTTTGGTCGCGGACCGTACGTATTATAAGTCAATTCCGGCAGTCCCGTTGCAGAGACGTGATCGGCGGTCGGGGCCGAGCGTCCCGCGGATCGCCGTCGCCGGCCTGGTTGGTAGGGGATTCGCTACACTTCGACCAGCCGGTGCGGTTCTTTGATCAGGGTCTCGGCGATGGTGAGGCGTTGCATCTCGCTGGTGCCTTCGTAGATCTCCGTGATCTTGGCATCGCGGAGCAGTCGCTCGACTTCGCTCTCGCGGCAATAGCCCATTCCGCCGAAAACCTGTATTGCTTGATTGGCGCAGAACGACGCAGTCTCGGAGGCGAAGACCTTGGCCATGGCCGAGACGTGGATCGCTTGCGAGGCGGTGTCTTTCAGCCAGCAGCCCTTGTAGAGCAGAGCCCGGGATGCCGCGATGCGTGTCGCCATGTCCGCAATCTTCCACTGCACGGCCTGAAAGTCGGAGATGGGTTTGCCGAATTGATTTCGCTGCAAGGCATAGTCGGTGGCCTTGTCCAAGGCCGACTGGGCGATGCCGATCGCCTGCGCGGCGATGCCCAATCGTCCGCCATTGATAGCGGTCAGGGCCAGGCGGAGCCCGCGTCCTCGCTCGCCGATCAGGTTGGCGGTCGGAACACGGCAGTTCTCGAAGATCAGCTCTACGGTGCTGGTTGCGCGAATCCCCAATTTGTCCTCGTGTTTACCCACGGTCAGGCCCGGCGTTTTCTTCGGAATGAGGAAGCAACTCGCGTTGCGGCGCTGGCCGTCTTCCGTGCGCACGAAGAGTAAGACCGCGTCGGCCTCGGCGCCGCTCGTGACCCAGAGTTTGGTTCCGTTGATGACCCATTCGTCGCCGTTCGGCTCGGCCCGGCAGGTCATGGCCCCCGCATCGGAGCCGGATCCGGACTCGCTCAGGCTGAAACAACACAGCCATTCGCCCGAGGCCATTCGCGGAAGCCAGGCCTTCTTTTGTTCTTCGGTGGCGTGTTTCAGGATCGGGTCGATTACGAGGGAGTTCTGGACGCTGTTGATCACACCCACCGAGGCGTCCGCGTATGAAAGCTCTTCGACGACGATGGCGGATGCCAACGCATCCATGCCGGCCCCGCCGTAGCGCTCCGGGACGCAAATGCCCTGGTAGCCCATTTCTCCGAGTTGCCGCACGATGTCGGCCGGGAACTCTTCCTTGATATCGCGCTCTATCGCCCCGGGCGCGACCACGTTGCGGGCGAAATCGCGAATGCTGTCACGCAGCATTGCATGGTCTTCGTCAAGTTCGTAACCGAATGGGATAGTGTCACTCACAGCTGCCTCTACATCTGTCATATTGCCACGTCTCGTTGTCGAATTCGTTACGCACTTCGGCGGGCATATTCCGCCCGTGAGATTAACATACGCTGGACTTCGCTCGAACCCTCGCCGATCTCGCAAAGCTTGTTGTCCCGTACAAGTCGCTCCACGCAAACGTCCTTGGTGTATCCCGCACCGCCGAGTATCTGAATCGCGTCCCATCCCACGCGGCTGGCCATTTCGGAGGCGAAGAGCTTCGCGATGGAGCTGAGGGTTTTGTCGGAGCGCTTGGCGTCGTGTGTGGCCGCCGCCTGGCGCGCCATGATCCGGGCGGCCTCGATCTGGATTTCCATGTCGGCGAGCTTCAATCGGATCGCCTGATGGTCGTACAACGGTACGCCGAAGGTGTGCCGTTCGCCGCCGTATCGCACCGCCTCCTCGAGGCAGCCTCGGGCGAGACCGACGGACAACGCCGCGATCGAACAACGACCGCGGTCCAACACTCTCAGGGCGTCCACGTATCCGTGATGCAGTTCGCCGAGCAGATTTTCCGCCGGGATTTCGCAGCTTTCGAAGCTGACCGGTACGGTGTCGCTGCCGCGCATGCCCATCTTGTCTTCCAGCTCGCCGATTTCCATGCCCGGCGTGCCGCGCTCCACGACGAAAGCCGAAATGGTTCGTGCTCCCGGCTCCGGCTTGGTCTTGGCCATGACGATGAACACGCCGGCGCGCTTGCCGTTGGTGACCCAGAACTTCTGCCCGTTGAGAACCCAGCCGGCGGCGGTCTTTTCCGCACGGGTCGTGAGGGCGGCGGCGTCACTGCCGCAATGCGGCTCGCTGAGGCACCACGAACCGAGCATTTCGCCGGCGGCCAGCTTCGGAAGATATTTTCGCTTCAGTTCGTCGTCGGCCGCGATGTTCAGGTGGCCGCAACACAGACCGTTATGCGCCGCAATCGACAGGGCGGCGGCCCCACACCAACGTGCGAGTTCTTCGACGACCACGGTCATCGCGAGGAGTCCCTGACCGGCGCCGCCGAGTTCTTCAGGTGTCATGACGCCCATCAATCCGACGCGCCCGGCCTCGGCGAACAGCTCGTCGGGAATCCATTTTTTCGCGTCCCATTCGCGGGCGTGGGGGGCGATGCGTTCCGCAGCGAATTGCCGGGTCACGTCTCGGAATGCGATCAAGTCTTCGGGGAGATTGAAATTCATTTCGCTCAAATTCTCACAGGCAGACATTAGGAAAGGACCGTGTCGGGCTCGACCGGCCCGCTGTCCGGGTGCTTTGCGTTTGGATTATATGGACAGGCTGCAAGTGCCGCCAGCGCAGCGTATTGCGATAGGCCACGCTTGGATTTCTTGCGCGTTGGAATTCAGTGATCGCGTTCAACCGGCGCCGATTCGAGTGTGAAACGATCGCGGTCCCGGCGACGAACGTTCCAACTAGTGTTGAATGGGTCCTGCCCCAAAAGGAGTGTAACTTCTTTTTCTACAGACTCTTGCAAAAGGCGGCCCTTGTTGGTCATATTCTCATGAGGCAAGAGATCGTAGGCCATGTTGTACCGGAGTCCGACATGCGCAGAAGTCGGCATCAGGTCGGCAGGGAGAATTGCGCGTCGATCCGCGGATTCGAATTTCACACCCTGTTGCCAGCGCGTATGACCGGGCAGCGGCGTGACGGACACGCCCGGAACGATCTCCGCGTCACCCGATACGAGCGACAGCACGCCCGCACGCTCGAGCGGCGCCAGGTTTTCTTCCCGATACGTTCCCGTCATGACTGCGTGCCCGCTGACGGCGTCCTCCCACTCGCCGCGTTGCACGACATACCGGGCATTCGGAAAGGTTGGCACGTAGTTTCCCTTGCCGTCCGGTTTCGTGCCGCCGCCCGCGTGATCGAAGTGGAGGTGCGTCAGAATGACAAAGTCGATCGACGCCGGTTCAACGCCCACTGCGTGCAGGGAGTCCTCGATCCAATAGTCCGCAAAGCGAAAGATGTCGCGCTCTTTCTCGTCGTACTTGCCGATCGTCCCGGACCCGGTCTCGACCAGCACTCTCTTGCCGCCGGATTCCAACAGAAAGCACGTCATTGAAAGTGGGATGCGATTCGCATCGTCTGCCTCGACTTTTTTCGACCACAGGGGCTTTGGAATGATCCCGAACATGGCGCCGCCGTCGAGCCACAACTCGCCCCCGTCCAACAGCGTGATCCGCATGTCTCCCACCGACACGCGGCGGGGCTTTTTCGTCGGTCCCAATCCGATTTGCGTCATCTCGGTTTGTTATAGTTGCCGAACGGACTTGCCGCAAACCGGGCCGATCACGTTTTTCGACCAATCGGACGGGCTTTCGATGGAGCCACCGATCGTTATAATCGGCCCCGGCGGCACACGTGGCGCCGCTTGGAAGTCCTGCTTTCATACTTACCTTGACCTACATCGATACCGAGGCACCGAATGCTGCTTGCCGAAAAACTGGCCAACTGGACGCACAAGATCAAGTATAGCGACCTGACCAAGGACGCCATTCACGAAACAAAGCGGCGTTTCATCGATTCGCTCGGAACGTCTCTTGGCGCATTCAGGGCCAAGCCCGTTGTCATCGCACGACAAACCGCGCTGGCATTGCCCTTTCCGAGAGGAGGGAGCGTGGTGGTCGGGACGAAGCATCGAACCACGCCCGACATGGCGACCTTTGCCAACGGGGCACACGTGCGCTACCTCGACTTCAATGACACGTATCTTTCCAAGGAGCCCGCCCATCCGTCCGACAA
>JAPULF010000242.1 GCA_027295245.1 Planctomycetota bacterium | reverse complement strand
ACGGAAAGATAGAAGATGCCCCGCACCAGAAAAATGACGGCCAGCAAAGCGCAATACCGACGCCAGTCTGTAAAACGCCGGATCATCCGAGTGACGTAGCGGCGCATCTCAGCGATAGAATCTCACCGCGGGTTCGCGGCGCGCCAAGCTCGTCACGCCGGATCGACGCGGTAGAGGTGTATCGCCGTCAAGATGAATACGAATCCGTTGGGGCCGGTGACCATCTCGACGATCGGCCCGGACTCCAGGGCGGTTAGAAACAGCGGCGTGCGAAAAATGAATGGATCGGCGTCCAGCGACCAAAGGACCACTTGCGACTGGCCCGTCGTTTGGGCGATGAGGACGTCGCCTTCCAGATCGGTGCCGTAAGGGCTGTTCCGCAAGACCAGGACGGCGGACGGGTCGACCGTGGTCGCCCCGAAATCGATGGTGGGATTCCGATACAAGCCGATCGTAATCGTGGAGGCGACCACCTCCGCTTCGGTGTTGTTGAGACCCTGGATGAGCGGCCAGCCGTAGTTGACGCCGGCCTCGCCGAGATTCAACTCATCGCTGATGAGGTTGCCCTCGTCCAGAATCCAGAGGGCGCCCGTCAGCGAATCGAACGTGAAATTCACGGGATGTCGCAGCCCCAGACAGAATGTCGAACTTCCCGCGGTGGGGTTGTCGCCGGGGACCGACCCGTCAAGCGCCAGTCGGTGGACCCTTCCGGCGGTCTCGGTCGGCGCGGGGTTCTGGGCCAACAATCGAGAGTCCAGGTCGCCGTGGGCGTAATAAAGGTTGCCATCGGTTCCGATCTTGCACTTGCCGATCGTATTGATGTCGCTGGCAAGCAGGTCACGGACCCTGCCGGTAACCAGAATGGTTTCTCCGCCGGTCACGACCCCGCCTGCGAACGGAAACGACGAGACGCGGTTTTCCAGGCCTTCGCTCTCCGTGGTGGAATCCGCCCCGGTGGTGCTGGCGGTGTAGGTAACGAAAAGGGTCGTCCCGTCGAGCGAAAAGCAGATACCCTTGAGGCCGCGCTGCCCCGACGCGTTGACGGCCAGATCAACCATCGCGTCGCCGGTGACCAGCGTCTCGGGATGAACCGACATCACGCGGCCGGTCGTGCGCGTAGCATAATATATACTACCGTCAGGTCCCAAGACGCCCGCCGAAACTTCCGCGTCGAAACTGAAAATGTGGCGCGGGGCGATATTACGGCCGAGAAGGCGATCGGTGATCAGTCCTACCGCGGCGGTCGGCTCGGGATCAGCCTGGAACTCGACGTCGATTGGGTTCGGAAGATCCAGAATGAGCTGGACGACGCTGGTCAGGATTCCGAAGACGCCGCTGGCCGGCCCGGTGCAGCCGACGCCCGACAAACAGATGACCAGAATCGCCGACACGACCAAACCGGCCGGAATGACGCGTTGGGATCGTCGATTGAACGTTCGCATGTCTATCCTCTTGTGAGCCCGATCCGGTCGCAACGTATCCATCGCATGGGTTAAGCGTGCGAAGAGCGTGGTATATTCCGGCAACAACGGAGAGTTGGCAAGCCCGCAACACTTCTTTGTTTCACAGTTATCGGTCTCCCAGCGATTCCGGGCCGCCCCGTTACGCGGCCAAGCCCTCGTCAGGCGCCTGTCTGCGTCGATAATAGTTCGCGTCCGCAAGGTCAATACCCGGCTATGGAGGCTCGATGTATCAGTTGTACGAATCGTGACGCGACTATTCGGACGTTCGATAACGTCCGAAGCGTTGGACGGTAGCATCACCCCTTGTGGGTGCCGAGGCCGGCGCGCAATGTTTTCCATTGTCGGTAAGTAAACCGCGCGCAAGAGCCGACAGCGAACACAAGAGAACCGCGCTGTTCGCGATTCTCGAGCGGGCATAAGGTACGCGAATATGTCGCTGGTAACATTGCCCAAAACCGTGCGAACGACCCGCCGACTGGTGGCGATCGCCCAGGTCCTTTCGCGACACGGGTTCAGTCACTTCGTGGCCCGCCTACAGTTTCAACGCTACCTCCCCTCAACCGCATGGCTCAAACGCGGTCGGCCCGCCGAAGAGCCCGAGACCGATCCGCTCGAGACCATCGGGGAGCGATTGGTCCGCGTTTGCGAGGAACTCGGCCCCACCTTCGTCAAGCTGGCGCAGATGGCCTCCACGCGTCCGGATATTCTTCCCACCCAAATCCTGAAATCGCTCGGCCGCCTGCAGGACGATGTCAGCCCCTTTCCGTCTGAGCAGGCCCGCCGCATTGTTCGAAACGATATCGACGTGCCCGTAGACGAGGCCTTCGCGTCGTTCGACGACAAACCGTTCGCCAGCGGTTCGATCGCCCAGGTACATCGGGCCAAGACGTCGGACGGCCAGGACGTGGTCTTGAAGATCAAGCGGCCGGGCATCGAACAGACCATTCAGTTGGACATCTACGTGCTGCAATGGCTGGCGGAACGGGCCGAATCGCTGTTTCCGGAAATGCGTCCATACCGCCCCCAAATGCTGGTCGAGGAGTTTGCCCAGACGACGCGACGGGAATTGGACTTCGTGAACGAGGCGTCGTCGACGGCCCGATTTTACGAGGCGTTCAAGGACAACACACAGATCAACACGCCGCAGGTGCGATGGGACCTGACCGGACCGAACGTTCTGACGCTGGAGTTCATGGATGGTGTGCGGCTGCGAGAGGTGCTGGACGAGAAAGGCGAGCCGTGCGATCGGCCCGCCGTCGCGAGGAACCTGGCGGAATGTTTCATCGCCCAGTTCTTCGAGCTGGGCTTCTTCCACGCCGATCCGCATCCGGGCAACCTGTTCATACGACCGCCCGAGGGACTTTCACTGGTGGACTTCGGCATGGTCGCCCGGATGGACGAAGAACTGATCGGCCGTCTCGTCATTGCTATCGTGGCCGCGGTCAATCGTGAGACAGATATCGTCATTGACGTGCTGGCCGACCTCGGGGCCATCGGGCGCGAGACCGATCGGCGGGTCCTCAAGCGAGATCTTCAGGAACTCAACGAGAAATACTACGGCCTCCCGGTCCGCCGTTTCGATATCGGCACTCTGTTCGGTGAGTTGGTCGAGACGGTGCGGAGGAACGACGTAACGCTGCCGCGCGACTTCGTGCTGATGATGAAGTCCCTCGCGGCGGTATCGGGAGTGATTCAACAGCTCGACCCCGAATTCAACCTCCTGGAGCTGATCCAGCCCAAGCTCCGGAAACTGTTGGCCGAACGGGCCTCGCCCCGTCGCCTTCTCCGTCAGGCGGGCATGTCGTCGTGGCACATCCTGAACATATTACGGGACGCCCCCCGGATGATCCGGGATCTGATGCGGGGTATGGGACGCGGCCAGTTTCAGATCAACATTCGGCACGAAAACATCGATCATCTGGCTAGCGAACTGGATCGATCCAGCAACCGGCTTGCGTTTTCGGTCCTGATGGCGGCAACCATCATGGGCAGCTCGATGGTGCTCAGCCTGGAGGGCGATTTCCAAATCCTGGGGTTCGAGATTCGATACCTCGGATTCGTCGGGTACGCCCTTTCATTCATGATGGGTATCGGGCTGGTGATCGCGATCCTTCGCAGCGGCAAACTCTCGTAGGGCCGCACGAGAATCGGACACGGATTGCGGCGGACATGGGGGACAATCGGTGGCGCAGCTTACATTTCCGAAGGTGGCACAAGGCGACGCGGTCGACCTCGTCACGCGCTCGACCCATCGACGGCGCGGCCAGGATCCGAAACCGGTCGATGGCTGGAAACGGCATCCGCTGGCCCGCGCCGACCTTGCGATTGCCGCGGTCGTCGTGCTGGCGGCGGTGCTGGTCCGCTTGCCGTTCGTCGCGACCGGAGAGACCCTGCTGAATCCCGACGAGGCGATCGTCGGAGTGATGGCCCTCGATATCGCAGCCGGCGAAACACTCCCGATCTACTTTTACGGCCAGCGCTACATGGGCTCGCTAGAGGCGTTCATCATCGCGGGCATGTCAGCGGTCTTCGACAACCCCGTCGATGCCCTGCGCTTCGGACCGACGTGCGTCTTCGCAATCTTCGTGGGACTCCAGTTCCTGATGCTGACGCGCTGGTTCGGCCGGCGCGGCGGATTGGCCGGGGTGGCCGTCTTGCTGGCGTGCAGCCCGATGTTCCTGCACTGGTCGGTCTCGGCCCGCGGCGGCTACATCGAGGTGCTGCTCTGGGGCGCGGCCCTGCTTTGGGCCTATACCGAGTGGTTCGTCGAGCCCACTCCCCGAATGGACCTCCGGCGACGTTACCGGCTGCTCTTCGGATTGATGGTCGGCTCCGGTTTCTGGATCAACCCGTCGATCATCCTGTTCATCGCGCCGATCATCCTTCACGCCCTGTCGAACAAGCCTCTGGCCATGCTCGACGCCACTCCGCGCTTGGGCGGATGCCTGGGCGCCGCCCGCAACAAGCTCGGGGTAACAATGCTCCCGGTCGCGGTGATTCTGGGCTTTCTGGCGCTAAACGCCGTCTGGGCGGTTTGGGTCGACATGGGCCAGGTCCGGCGCTCGATGCTCTTTGGCCTGGGCCCCTCGCCGGCGGCGTATGCAATCGTGGCCGCGATTCTCGGCATCACCGCCATCTTGATCATCAAAAAGACGACGCTCGTCAATCAGGCCCGCGAATTGATGATGCAAAACGCCGCCATGTTGCTCGGGATCATCCTCGGCGCGGCCCCGGCCCTGCTGTACACCGTTCAGGCCGCGCTGGGCCTCCGCGAAATGGACCCCTCTCTCCCCATGGGTATCCGCCCGCTCTGGACCGCCGGTGAGACGCTGGTCTATCTCTTGCACGGCCTGCCGCTACTCTTCGAAGCCGATCCCCGACCGTTCGTCGGCCTGATGGGCATGGGCCACAGCGACGTAAGCCGCCCGCTGGGTATCGCTATGAACGGCCTGATGAGCGCGAGCAACTGGCTCGTCGCGGGCGGCCTGCTGGTCGCGGCGATCGCGCTGGTCCGCTCGCAAAGCGGGCCGCTCGCAGCGCTTTTTCGCCTCCGCCCCGCCAACCATCCGGCCGCGGTCTTGCTGTTCCTCGCGCTCGCCGTCTCCCTCGTCCTCTTCGTAATGAGCGGCTGCGCCATGAACTTCACCACGATCCGCTACTTGGTTCCGATCTGGGTATTCATCCCCGGCCTTGTCGCCGCTGCGTGCGTCGGCACGCGCGTCCGCTACGCCGGCCCGGTGCTGGTCCTGTTCCTCTGCACGGGCTACGCCTTCGGCCAGATAGGCATGCACCAAACCCTGGGCGCCCAGCACCCGCTCCGCCCGGTCGCCGAAGCCCTCGAGCAGCGCGGCATCGACCGCGGCATCGCCGAACCCCTCGACGCCCACATGCTAAGCTTCATGACGGCCCGAAAGTGCCGCCTCGCCGAATTCGAATCCTTCTGGATCCGGCTTCCGCACCACCGGGCCCTGATCGATCGAGAAGGCCCGGTCGACTACATCGTCGAAACCGATCCCACCGAGTGGACCCTTCCCTGGGTCGTTGCAGGCTGGCCCGGCTGGCCCCCACCCGAAACGATGCGTTTCCTCTGGCCCAGGCTCCGCCGCGAACTCCTCGTGAACCCCGACATACTCCTGAGCCGGGAACGACTAGGCCCCGGGCACGAACTGTTCCGCCTACGCCGCGCCCTCCCGGAAAAGACCTATTGACCGCCTGATCCAAGAAAAGAACTCAGCAAGTTCCACGGCCTGCGGAACTCGACGGCGCGCTTAATCCTCATGCAAAAAAAATTGCGAGATTCGCTCTTCGACTCGACTCTATTTAGATTGTCGTCCATCCCGAATCTGCCGCCGCAACTTGAACAACTCGTAAAACGCCTTCAGGATCACGGCCGGGTTTGCCCCCGTTTGCCGTCCTGCCTTGCGCGGATAGTGATTGACGCCCGTCTCCAC
>JAPULF010000241.1 GCA_027295245.1 Planctomycetota bacterium | reverse complement strand
AGGCCGCGGTCGAACTCGATCTCAATGCCTCCAAGCATGAGGATCCTGCCGACCTCCAAACGATGTATGTCCGTTCCAACTCCGACGCGCTCGATGGATGCCGCATGCAAAACTGCACCTCTGCCCGGTGTCCCGCCGTCGAGGTTACCGCGGCCTGATTGAAAATCAAGTAGGCCATACGCCGGAAAACACCGACGTGGCCGGACCGGTCATGAACACGGATCCGCCGTGGTCGTCCCCGGCTTTGGGCCATTCAATCGTGAGATCGCCGCCCGGAAGGTGAACAAGAACGCACCGATCAAGACGGTCTTCCAAAACACCCGCCACGAGAACCGAGCAGGCCCCGGTACCGCAGGCCTGCGTGATGCCGCTGCCCCGCTCCCAGGTCCGCATGGCCACTTCGCTTCTCGATTGCACCGTTGCAAGGTGAAGATTGATTCGCTTGGGAAACAGGGCGTGATGCTCCATCAGCGGCCCGATACGCCCAAGATCCACCGCGTCGAGCGAATCGAGGAACACTACGGCGTGCGGATTGCCGACGGAAAGACACGTCGCCGTGAGGACCGTATCCGCGACCGGCACATCGATGCGAACGCAACGGTCGCCGGGCACATCGACCGGAATCTCCACGGGACGCAGAATGGGCGGGCCCATGTCCACCCGAACCCGGTCGACCGCGCCATGGCTCATCTTAGCCTGCAACAGAAGAACGCCGCGATCGGTCTGTACGCGAATATCGGCCGAGTCTCCGTTCGCATTTCCGGCCAGCCCGTGATCGATGGCGTACTTGGCGACGCAGCGAATGCCGTTGCCGCACATCTCGCTCCGCGAACCGTCGGCGTTGTACATCTCCATACGAACATCGGCCTGAGCGCCGGCCTCCGGCGGGGCGATCAGGATCAGGCCGTCGGAGCCTATGCCGCGGTTTCGATCGCTGACGGCCCGTGCGAGAGCGGCCACGTCCGAGCCGTTCAGACTCTCCTCGAAGCAATTCACGTACACATAGTCGTTGCCGATTCCGTGCATTTTTGTGAAGCGGATGCTCATCGCAGGTCTCGCACCAGGCGGATGCCGAATTGCGTCATTTCATAGATGATAATGCCATCCACGCGCAAAAACCCGCAGGCTGTCAGCTCCGGTTCGGGTGCGTCGCGCCGTCCGGTGATGAAGGCGTCCACCTCCACGCGGCGATTCGTGGGCAGAATCTGACCGCGATAGGTCCAGGTGTGCTCGGCGGCGGGCAGCATGGGCTGAAACCGATGCGTGGACTCGATTTCGCCCCCCCAGCGGTCCAGGGCAAACACCTTCATGACCTGTAGAAACGATTCCAATCCCAACGAACCGGGCCAGACTGGATCCTGGAAAAAATGGGCCTTGAAAAACCAGGCGTCGCTATCCACGTTGACAGTGCCGCGAATAAAGCCCAGACCGTTCGGGCCGCCGTCGGGAATCAAGGCCTCGATTTCGTCGACCATACGAAGGGCCCCGGAGGGCAGGGCGGCCGACGGACCGGGCGTCACGTTCGGATCGTCCGGAGAAAACGGGGCGATATCGTCGAGAGTGAACGAGCGGGCCGACTTGATCTCCTGCGGCTTCGGGTACTCGAACCGGTCGAGTGCGTCGCGAATGCCGATCTGACGTGCAAGGGCGCCGTCGGAGAAGAACCCGAACGAAGTCACGCCCTTGTAGATCGTCCTGTTGCCGCTCCGGACTTCCAATTCGAACTGCTCGATGATCATTCCACCGGCTTCCGACACATCCGTGAGGCGGACGCGCGTGTTCAGCGTGCCCACCGTCGGGAAGACCTCGTGATGAAGGACGGCGGTACCGCCCAGATTCCTGAAGCGCAGGTCGGTCTCGCTCCGAAGCGCGGACCCCAAATAGGCCGCGAGCCAGCCGCACGGTTGGAGCGCGATTTCCAAGAGTATGGAAAATGGCATGGAGCGTTGGCGATTCGCGCGGAAATACCATGCGTCCGGCGGAACGTCGTATTCCGCCTCGATCCAGCCGCCCGGCCTGAGCTGCCAAGGCCGCGGTTCAATCTCGGTAATGCGATCGAGAAACTGATACGGCGGACCCGGAAGCCGGGCGATCCGCCGCTCGTCATCAAACGGGCGATACGGTTCCCCGAACGCCTCGGAAGGCTTGCCGATCGCGAACGCCAGAATGCGATCCCTGTCGAACAGCGGCGGCCCGAGTTCGGCCGAGCGGGTCTCCAAGCGCCCTTCCGGTTTAGCGGATTCATCCGGCGTGCCGTTTTTGGCTCGCCAAACGGCCTCGATCCGTTCACGAGTGAGACCCGTCAGCGCGATCGACATGTCGGTCATACGGACGATTCGCCGCTCGTCGGCGAACATCAACGCATCGGCGATCACGTAGGGTTCGGGCCGATAGCCGATCTCCTTGATCTCGACCTGATAGTGTACTTTTCGGGTTTCGGGCGTGACCGGCCCGCGACACTTCAGCCGCCCGGCGAGTCCCGGAATCGGCTCGTAACGGACACCGGCCTGCTCGCCAACCCACCCCATCCGAAGAAGATAGAAGCGCAGCGTGTGCAGACAGCATTCGTACATGAGAGTGCCGGGCATCACCATGTCGTCGACAAAGTGGCAGGTCAGAAACCAATCGTCGGGATGGACGTCGGCTTCGGCTCGAATAATACCCAGTCCGAATCGCCCTCCATCGGGGTCAAGTTCGACAACGCGATCGAAGAGGTTCATGCGGCCGCCCGGCAGGCGGAGGGGATCTTGGATGTTCAGGTTTTCGAAGTGCGTTCCGAAGCAAGCGGCCAGGTTGCCTTCTCGGAGGTTCGCGACCGCGGCATCGTCGAATGATTCGGCCGCCATCGGCACGAGTTCGCGCCAATCGTCGCCGCGATCGCCATGTCTCGTTTCAAGCTCCTCGGGCTTGAGAACGATGCCGCCCGCGGCGGAAACCTCGTCGGCGGTGAAAAACCCCGCGCAGCCGTTTCGCATGGACAGCATCGGTTCGCCGGCGATCGTGCCGTCGAATTCAAAGAAAAACATGTAGGTGTCGCCGCGACGCACGAAACGGTCAATGGTGATTTCGTAGCGGATCACCTCGCCGGGACGAGGAAGGCCGCGATGGAACGTCACCTCGGCGTCGAGCAGCCGATAGGCCCGTTCGCCCCGCGTCGCCAGGTCGATGCCGAGATACGCCGAGAGAAACAGATCGGCCTGTCCGGCCTCGACCGCAATGCACACCGGGGCACGATCGCCGTCCAGATACCACGCCCCCGGCAAGACATCGTGTTCCGTAACGATCCGTCCGGACGTCAGGGAGGCCGGTTCGCCGTCGATCCGCAGGATTCGATCGACCAGCATCAACGGTTCGTCGGGAAGGCGAACGCGGGTCGGATGAGAATCGACGGACGCGAACCGCGGACCGAGCACCCGCGCGATGGAGCCGACGGCGAATTCGAGGCATTGCTCGCGGTCGAATGCGATCCCGGCCGGAGCGTCGTCACGCGGTCGATCGTTGGGAGGCGATGTATGCGATACGGCGGCCGGTTCATCAACCGGGTCGTCGTATGGTTCGATGGGGTCTCCGTCGGCCACGGCGGCTCCGACCAATCGCCCCTGCAATTCCAGCGCCCGCCCCATGGACTGCGTCGCCGTCTGTGAAAAACGCAGAAACGCATCGTGGGCCCGGCCGGTGGCGACCGCCGATGCCGCAAAGTCGTATTCGGATTCCAGTTTGCTAACCGCCGGCGCCGTTTCCGCCGTCACGGTTTCCGCGCGGCGGCGCGACGAATCGGCGACGCCGATACGTCGTCGCGGCAGCCCCGGTTTCGGCGGCGGCGCTCCTGTCGACACACGTACATGGCGGCCGGAATCCTCCGCGACCGTGGGCTCCGCATGCCCGATGGCACGCGTTTCGCATCCGTACAACGTCCGAAGATCGACGGGCACCCTCTCCGAAATCAATCCCGCGAGAACGTTCAGCACAGTCGCCGCCTCATCTTCACCGCGAACGCCGACCGAGCGGGCGAAATGCGGCCGATCTGAAAGAATCCGGTCGATCATTCGGGTACAGGATGCTTGCGGACCGATTTCAACAAATATACGGACCCCATCTTCGTAGGCCTGGTTGACGACCGCCGGAAAGTCGAAACCCCGCATGGCCTGTTCGGTAATAGAGTCGGCCGCGCTCTTCCGGGTCACGGAATACGCCCGGCCGGCAACGGCGCTGTAGAAGCGAACGCCCTCGGGCGGCGTCGTGGGCATGTCGTGCAATGCTCGATACGCGGCCTCGACCTGGCGGGCGATGTCGCAATGCACGGTCGGCACGCCATCCAGCGGAACGACCCTGCACCCGAGCCTTTCGATAACAGACTGTATATCCGTCTTCAGTCCTCCGACGACGCATTCGCTGGGCGTGTTGACGATCAGCAGGCGCGTATGTTTCAAACCAATCAGGGCGGGCCGCACCACATCCGCCGACTTCGGCACGACCACGGCCGTCCAATCGACTTCACGAGTATCCGGGATCTGCCATGCGGCGCGGGCCGCGTTGCACGGTCCGGCCAAATCGGTCCTGAACAACGACGACGCCTGCATTCGGCGATACATCTCATCGCGGTCCGGCCATGCCCGCAGCGCGAAGAGCCCGGCGGACTCGCCGAGACTGTATCCAATCACCGCATCGGGGCTGACGCCGAAGTGTCTCATCAGATCGCTGATCGCAATGCCGTAGGTCACTTGGCCGAAGATCATTTCCGCGGGACGGGCCGCAATGGCCGCGGCGGCATCGGCTTCCCAACCATCGGTCCAGGACGATCGAAAGGGCGCGAACCAACGAGCCGCGAGTTGGCCTCCAAAACGATCGGTCCCGGCGTCCAACGCTCGAAAGACTTCGGGCCATTCCACGGCGATCCGGCGCCCCATGCCGGCGAACTGATTGCCCGATCCGGGAAAGACAAACGCGATTTCTCCATCGTGCCCCAGGGGCGAAGGTGCGAAGAACACACCGTCGCGGCCGGTGAGCCGAGTGGCTGGATCTCTGCGCAATGCCCGCATCGCGGAGACCGTCGATTCTCGCAGCCCGTCCGGATCGGCGGCGACCAGTGCAACCGCCAACGATCCCGATTGATGCGCCCCGCTTGACTCTAACCAGGACCTGGCCAAGCACTCGATTCCGCCATCGGAGGATTCGACGAATCGTTCGAGATCTTCGAGACCGTTCAACAACGATTCGATACGGTCGCCGGCGACCGCAAACAATGCGCTCGAGCGGGCCCCGAGCGGCTGTCGGCGGTCGAGCACCACCGCCGGTGCCGTCTTCTGGGCCTCCTCAAGGATGACGTGCGTACACTCGCCGTCGAGCGTCATCGCGCTGACCCCGGCCCGGCGCGGTCCGTCGACCCGATCGTGCGACCAATACATCGGGTAACGCGGAACGTGAAAGCGGCCGCCCCCGTCGAATGCCGGCGGCACAATCTCGATTTCGCGCAGCGGCGGAATGATCTGTTGGTAAAGACATAATGCAGTCTTTACGAAAGACGCCAGGCCGGCCGCGGCCCCGGTGTGGCCGATGTTCGGCTTGACGGATCCGAGCGCACAGGGCTGTTGCGACTCGCCGGCGGCATCGAGCAAGGCACGCAGTTCAGCCTGGCCGTCCGCCGGATAGCCGCTTCCATGGGCCTCGATGTAGCTAATCGTGTCGGGATCGACACGGTCGTCGGCATAAGCCCGCTCCAGTGCCCGGACATACGCGCGGTCATCGGTTCCCGGCGAAGCACTGCCGACACCCCGCACCACACCGTAGACACGATCGCCGTCTGCCTCGGCGTCTTCGAGTCGCTTGAGCACGATGGCGGCCGCCCCTTCGCCGATTCCCGTACCCGTTGCGGCGGATTTTCGGGCGAGTATGGATCGAGCGTCGCCTGCAAAGTCCACCGCACCAACAACCACTGCGTCCATCTCGCCCTGCTGCAATGCCCGAACGGCGATCTCGAGGGAACGCAGCCCCGATGCCTCGTCGCACGAAACAGTAAAGCTCGGACCGCCGAGGCTGAATTCGCGGGCAATGCGGCTGGCGATCATGCCGCCGAGGGCGCCGAGCGTGCGGGCCGCGTTCAACGGAGGGCTGGCGGAGTCGCGCAAGGCCGCGAGCCATTCGGCCCGCTCGTCCGGATCAAGATTCATCGCCTCCGACCACGACTTGAATCGGCTCTGCAACCACCATCGCAGATGAAAGTTGGTCGTATTGAAATCGAGGGCCTGGCCGACGATGACACCGGCCCGGGGCCGCGGCTCGCGCTGCGACATGCCGGCGTCCCGCAACGCATCGGCCACGATTTGCAGCATCAGGAGTTGTTGCGGCAGAACTTCATGGATCTCGTTCGGGGGAATCCGAAACGCACCGACCGGAACGGAGAGCGACTCGATGAACGCCCCGGACCGGCCGGCCTCGCCGAGCGCATCGCCTCCATGCCATCGTTCGCCCGGCCGATCGCGAAACGCGCACTCACCGTTGAGCACGAGTTCCTGGAATTCGCGCAAGGACGCAATGTCGCCGAACCGGACCGCCATGCCGACGATTGCCACGCATTGCGGCTCGGCAACCGGCGCATCCTCGCGACCGTCGCGCGGATGCGCCGCGACCGATCGTCTCGACCCATTGCCCGGGACACGCCCGCTCGCCGGGTTCCACTCTTCAAGCAAGACGTGCGCGTTGATTCCACCGAATCCGAACGCGCTCACCGCCGCCCGCCGAGGCGTCTGTTCATCTCGGCGCGGCCACGGCTCGGGTTTCGCCTGCACGCGGAAGGGTCCGTCGCCCAGCGGGCTTCCCGCCGGCGGACGATCGAAATGGATCGACGGCGGCAGCGTCTCGTGTTTCATCGCCAGCAATGTCTTGATCATGCCCGCGGCCCCCGCCCCGGTCAGCAGATGCCCGATCATCGACTTGACCGATCCGATCGAGCATTGCGCGGCACGACAATTCGCATCGCGCCACAGTTCCCGCAGGCTGTCGATCTCGACGGCATCGCCGCGCGGAGTACCGGTGCCGTGGCACTCGATCACGTCCACGTCGGACGGCGACCAGCCCGCGGCGCTGTACGCCGCTCGCATGGCTCGAAGTTGGCCCTCGGAATCGGGCGACAGCAGGCTGCCGCCGATGTCGTTGGACAGCCCGATCCCGCGGATCAGTCCGTAGATTCGATCACCTTGTCGCAGGGCGTCGTCGAGCCGCTTCAGCATCAGCAACCCAGCGCCTTCGCCGACGATCAATCCGTCCGCCGATGCATCAAACGGCGCACACCGACCCGTCAAAGACAACGAACGGAGCTGCGTGAACCCCATCTGCGTGTAAAGGCACTCGGGACGCGACACGCCGCCGGCGAGCATGGCGTCCGATCGCTCGGCCCGCAGCTCATCGCACGCCAGCTTCACCGCGTAAAGCGAAGAGGCACAGGCGGCATCGAGTGTATAACTCCCCCCACCGAGTCCGAGCGCCTGGGCGAGCAGCGCCGCCGGCAAACCAACGACGCGGGCATTCAGCGGATGCGTCTGCGCGGACGCGTCGAGTTCCGAAGACACCGCGCGCAATTCGCGATCGTCGCCCGCCAGCCGCAACAGTCGATTCTCGAAATCGCGCCCGAGTGTCTCGCGCGTCAGCGCGGACGAGGCATCCGTCGGAAGCGCGATGGCCGCCAGCACAACACCGACGCGTTCCCGATCCAGCTCGCCCACTCGGGCGTCGTTCCACGTTTGTCGGCCGGCTTCGAGTGCCAGGTGGTACAGCGGATCCAACTGACTCAGCAACGACGGGTCGACATGCAAACCCGAGGGATCCAATGTGAAGGAATCG
>JAPULF010000240.1 GCA_027295245.1 Planctomycetota bacterium | reverse complement strand
GTGCGCCGCGATTGATCCGCCCGGTCGCATCAAGTGTCACGCATTCCCCGGCGAGGATCTTGCCGCCGGGTGGTTGACCTCGGGAAAGCACCAAGGTAGATTCACGACGATTGACAGGGAAGCGGAGTGCCGGGCGCGGCGGTTCGAGTCCCGGGTCTTGTGGATACGCAGCCATGCAGAAAGCAGGTCGCAATGCCCCGCGGAACAGTGAAGTGGTTCAACGACACAAAGGGATTCGGGTTCATCGAGGCCGAGGGTGGAGGTGACGTTTTCGTCCACCAGAGCGACATCCAGTCGGACGGATTTCGTTCGCTTCAAGAAGGCCAGCAGGTCGAGTTCGAGACGGCTGAGGGCCCGAAAGGCCCCAAGGCGGCCAACGTACGCGTCGTCGAGTAGCGTCACGCGCTGGGGCCGAACACCGATATGGACGGACGGGGCCGGGGAGCGGCTGATGCCCTCCGCGCGCGTTCGACTGCGTTGGCGACCTCGAACGGCGTGCTCAGGATATTGGGCGAGGGGGCGACCAAGCTCCGGCAGGTGATTGTACGCCGCCCACTCGTCGGTGTAGAACTGGGTCCCCGCGGTGGTGGCACGCTGCACAAAGTCCTCCAGTGTCTCGCGATCCGCATGGTGGATCACTTCCAGGCGAACCTGGCCGGACTCGCGCCCGACCACGCCGGCCACCGGCGGCCGGTCGTTGTCCCAGGTGCCATGCCCCCGAACCTTGTTGCCGCGCCGCCGCGGCGGGTCGGCGGGATCGGGATGCGGAATTCCTTTTTTCCCCCGCATTCTGGTACATTTCGTCCGCCTCGACCGTCCCATCCGGCAGGGGGTCTGGGTCCAAGGCCGCCTGCGCTAACGCCTGCAACCGGTGCCGCCAGTCAAGCAACTTGGGCCGTTGGCAACCCAGTTCCCGGGCCAGTTGTGCCGTCGAGGTGCCCTGGGCAATGCCGTGCAGGATCCACAACACGTGCGAAGGGCGTTTCTGCGACCCCTGCAACACCGTGCCGGTATAAGCGTTGAAGACGCGGCCGCACTGCCGGCAGCAAAAATCCAACACGGGGTCGCGGTGCCGGCGGTGTACGCCGTAGTCTTCGTGCTCCCCACAACGCGGACAGCCCAGACCCTCCGGGTGGAGCAAGTCGACCAGTTTCTCGTAACAGGCATTCTCATCCATCAAGTCCAAGAGGGGGAAATCCATGAGTTCATCCTTGAACAAGGCCAAGCGGAATCCTTCCGAAGCTCTTTATTCAACCCGATTAATGAAAAAAGTCAACACCCCTCACACCAGCTTGGGCACATGAGCCCAGAAGTTTACCCGCAACGGAACTTTCGTCACAGCTTGGGGAACCACCGGGACAGGGGATGGAGAGTTCAGCGGTACAAATGGCGTAGCCGTCGACGGCGATGACAATGTGTTCGTGGGCGACAGCAGCCCCCGCATTCAGAAGTTTACGAATGACGGCGTATTCATCACTTCCTGGGGCTTCATTGGCACCGGAGACGGACAGTTCAACTTCCCGCGTGGTCTTTCGACGGATGACAACGGCAACCTATACGTGGTCGACCGAAACCTCCATCGCGTGCAGAAGTTCACAGGCACCGGAGTCTTTCTGACGAAATGGGGCTCTTTCGGCACCGGCGAGGGTCAATTCAACCTTCCGTACGCAATAAGGGCGGGCGCAAATGAAATCGTTTACGTATCCGACTCGAGCAACTTTCGCGTCCAGAAATTCGCCTTCCCCGCCTCGGACGGCGACGGCGACGGCGACATCGACCTAGCCGACTTCCTCGCGTTCACCGCCTGCTTCGACGGCCCGGCCATGCCGACAGGCGACGACTGCACCGCCTTCGACCTCGACCGCGACGGCGACACCGACTTGAGCGACTTGGTGGCTTTCCAGGCCCGCTTCACGGGTGCGCGGTAGATTGCCGTCGCCCCGCTACGCCGCGTCGCATCGTGCACCTCGATTGAATCGGTTAGCTCGTCCGCGTACGGTGGTGGCCCGAGGCGTGATAAATCGGAAATCCCCGATCCGACCGGCGGGCCGGGCGGATTTCCATTGACGCAGGAGGCCAAGCATGCTGCGAAGGGGAATGGCGATCGTGATGGGCGTCGAGGGCATCGTATCGTGGTTCGGCTTGGCGGTCACGGCCCAGACGCCGGTCACCGCCGCGCGCATCGCAACGGGTCTGAACCGGCCGGTTTTCGTAACTTCACCGGCCGGCGACGTCGATCGCTTGTTCGTTGTCGAGCAGCATACGGGCCGGATTCGCATCATCAGTCTCGGCGACGGAACCATCAACGGCACAGCGTTCCTTACCGTGACCGGCTTGGCGACCGGAAACGAGCAGGGGCTGCTCGGCCTCGCGTTTCATCCGGACTATGCGGCCAACGGGTTTCTTTACGTCAACTTCACGGCGAACGACGGGACGACACACATTCGTCGATACACCGCATCGTCCGATCCCAATCTCGCCGATCCGGCGAGCGCCCTGACGATCCTGACGTACAGTCAGCCGCAGAGTAACCACAACGGGGGTTGGCTCGGCTTCGGTCCCGACGGCTACCTGTACATCGCGACGGGCGACGGTGGGGGCGGCAACGACAACGACACGGGCCACACCGCCTCGACCGGCAACGCACAGGATGTTATGGACAATTTGCTGGGCAAGATCCTTCGCCTCGATGTGAACGGTGATGATTTTCCGATCGACGCAAACCGCAACTACGCGATCCCGCCGGACAATCCGTTCGTCGGCGTCGCCGGAGATGACGAAATCTGGGCGTACGGCCTCCGCAATCCGTGGCGGGCGAGCTTCGACCGCCGAACCGGTGATTTCTATATCGGAGACGTGGGTCAGCGTGAACGTGAAGAAATCAACGTTCTGCCGGGCTCGAGTATCGGCGGCGAGAATTACGGCTGGCGGCTCCGCGAGGGGATGATCGCCACGCCCAACGTCGGTGGCGCGCGACCGCCCGGGGCCATCGATCCGATTTTCGACTACTCGCGCGAAGGCGGCACGGCTCAGGGCG
>JAPULF010000024.1 GCA_027295245.1 Planctomycetota bacterium | reverse complement strand
TGTACGACATTCGTCGATTGATCGACATCAGCGGACAAGCATTCGATTGGGATCGCGTGGTCCGTTGTTGCAAGCGGAATGGGCTGGTGTACCCCGTGAGACAGGCCCTGCAATCGCTTGAAGCCATCTGGGGACCGATCTGTCCCGACCGGGTGCGGCAACGACTCTCGAGCGAGCGGGTCGCTTGGCGCGATCGTGTATGCATGGCCCAGGCGCCGCACGACACAGCGCGGCCGGTTCGACATGTTGCAGTCAATCTACTCTGCGCCACGGGCATCCGCTTCCGTTTCGGCTACCTGTTACGGATGCTGATCCCCGATCGCAACCACCTGGGCCAGATCTACGGCCGCCGCCACGCCGGTTGGGTGGCGCTTGCCCACGCGCGACGATGGCTGCGGGCCGGGCTTCGCATCCTGTGGCTGCCCAAGGCGATCGGTTGTTCCGTTTCGGCGCTTGTTCGCAAACGGTTCACCTCGCGACGCGCACCGCGGCGCCGGGCCGAACGGTTCTCGATGTGAAAAATTGAACGGACGCTGACCTTCCACGTAAATCATGAACAGGGTCGCACGCCCGACAAGCGATTTGCCCCGACACAGGACATCGAGCGGATTCCTTACCTTGGACTCACACGCCGGTCTTGTGCACGGTTCCGCGTTCGGCTCACCGACAAGGTAATGGCCCCTCCGCCTCTCACGCGCACGAAGGAGGGACTGCACATCCCGTTTTTGCCCAGTTTCAGGCGATTCTTCCCAACAAGTGGGTATTTTCTGTGAGGAATTCCCCAATCACGAGCAAGAAATACGGCTCTCCACTCCCCAAGTCCGGTTTATGGGTCCTGGCATGGCAGATGCTCAACCCTCCGGTCCGCATGTGGCGCTTGTCGCGGCGACGCGGCCCGCGTGCGAAAAGCCGTTTCCCAAAGCCGCGAGTCTTTTTTCGCGACGGAGGCCGAAAGCGTATGAACAAGTTCGATGATCGTCGAGAAACCGTTTCTCTCAAATGTAGCCGCGCGTGTTCTCGCCGTCTCCTCACTGTCCTCGGGGCGGGCTTGTTGGTGCTGCAGTTCGCTTGCTTCGAAGAACCAACAACCGTGCCGGGCGGAAACCGGGACAGACCAAGGCCTCAGCCGGATGCAAATGATATCGGGGCCTGCTGCCTTGAACCCGGTGTTTGTATCATTGAGTACTTCAGTATTTGCGATGCTCAGGGCGGCTGGTTTTACGGCGCTGACACCGAGTGCGGCGAGGATATGTGCTTGGTGATATATGATGCCGATTTTGTGCCCTATCCGACTGGTGCTTGCTGCTATGGCGACGCGGACGGCGAGGGTTGCGTCGAATCCACGTTCTTCGACTGCGACAGTACTTTCCTGGGCGCCGGCACGCAGTGCCCCGCGTCGGGAAACTGCGATGAGATCCTCGGCGCGTGCTGCGACACGAACGACGGGTTGTGCGAACAGACGACCGTGGAAGGTTGCGACCTCGACGGCAAGGTCTATCAGGGCGACGGCACGACTTGCCAGGACGACGGGTGCGACATGACGGGGGCCTGTTGCAGCTTCGATCTGTGCGTGTTTACCAACGAGGAGGTTTGTCTGAGCGTCGGCGGCGAGTTTCTGGGTGTCGGGGTCGCATGCGAAGCGAATACGTGCGTGCCGACCGGGGCCTGCGTCCTCGTCCTGAGGGCCCAATGCGTCATCCTGACGGAGGATGAGTGCGGCGCGCAATTCGGCATCTACTCCGGGGATGATACGGAGTGTGGATAGAAGCAGTCGCGGAATTCGCCAAGTCCACGGTCCGTTGCGGCGGCGACTTCGTGTCCGGAAATGGGAGGCGGGGATGGGCTCCGCCTCCCGGGTTGGCATGTCAGAACGCCGGCACTTCCGGCAATGCAGGATCGAGGAATCATATGTGCAAGAGAACCGATGCATCACGGCGGGGGCGGCGAGAAGACTCGGGGCATGGGCATTGCAACGCCGACGCAAGTCGGCTTGAACCGGCGGCAGCGGTGCAGCGGTGGATCCAGGACTTCCACGAATGCAATGACAGTTGGGGCGACATCTTTCGGGTTGCATTCTCGACGGCGCAGCGGTAACGACGAGCCTCCAGTTACGGGTTCGAGGCTGTTTCCGGCAGACAGTAACACGATCGATTCGCGCCGCCGAGGCTGCGCGGCGGACTAACGAGGCTCCCAGATGGTCCAGTCGCTGTCAACACTCAGGCGGGTGTCGAAGTACTGGTAGCGTGCGTGTCCGTCGGCGAAGCCCGCGGCCCACTTGGAAAACTCCCTGTGCCAGCCGTTCTTCTGCGGGTTGGCGGTGCTGTCGTCCAGCGTTTCGCGGGCCTGGTAAGTCGAGGAATAGAAACCCTGCTCGCACCACATGATGAACCGGGAAGCCTTTCCTCCGATCAGGTGCGGTGCGATGCGTTGGGCGTAGCCGCCGGTATTGGGCAGCGAGAAGTTGCCGGAGGGCTGGGTATATCCCTGCATGAATCGAGTATTGAGCGTGTAGCTGGAACCGTTGACCTCCCAGGAGGTCCAAAGCTGATCCTCGATCGGCGGCGGGCCGCCCTGGCCGATGATGGCGGTTTCATAGGTTCGGTCGCCGGGGTCTTTGTAAACCTCGATCTCGACCTTGTCCCGGGCGCCGGGGGCGATGTAGGCGTTGAGCGGTCGGTTCTCGGCCGGGTAACGACTGCTGTCCCACGGGCCGATCGGATATACCGTGGTGTCATTCGCCGAGACCTTGGTCGCCTTGAATCCGCCGAAGACCCAAGGTGTCACGACACTCACCGGACCCCAAGCGTCGTTTGTGGGAAAGCGATACCATTGGATCACCGGTTGGCTGTCGTTTTCGATGTACATGACGGTGGCCTGTCCGATGCTTCGAAGGTTTGCAATGCAGGCAGTGGCCTTGCCGCGCTCGCGGGCTCTGGCGAGGGCCGGAAGGAGCATCGAAATCAGCAGTGCAATGATTGCAATTACCACCAGAAGTTCGAGTAACGTGAATGCCGGACGCGTCGAATCGAGACGGTGCACTTTCATAGAAACTACTCCTGTCGATTGGCCGAACGCCCGGCGTTTCAAGACTGCGGCCCGCGTTCAACGGTCGGGCGCGTCCGGCCCTGGGTCCGATGGCATTGTACCCAGGATTTGAGACAGGTATCCAGCTAGCTTCTTTGTCTAGCGTCATTATTCTTTCCATTTCCTGGCCGACCTACCGGATGGAGCGACGCTGTCAGGCCGAGGCGGTTGACGTTCCGCCTCTGCCCCAACTCGCTGCCGAACGGCCGGTTCCTCGCGATGCGGTTCTGGATCCGCTCCTGCTGGTTCGCAGACATCGGCAGTGCCTGTGGCGTGGCAGAAGGGGACACGCACCTCGCGGATCGCTGTTCTCGGTAACGTGAGGGCCGATTGGCTCGGACCCAGTCCCCATCTGCCACGGGCTGGAATGTGTGCAGGCGATCGCGGGGCGTTCTACCGCGATGGCCGTTGCCAATTCACGGCCGGCCGGTAGGTTGTCAGGCGGTGCTCATGCCGATCCTTGTTGAAAACGACCGTTGCGTGGGCGTTCAACACTGCGCTGTTGAACAACCGCCAGACTAACTCGACGTTGTCGGGCGGCGAATCGACTTTGTATCGCAGTGAGGCCCCGACGCGGGCGGTCCATGCCCCCAGGCGACGTGTGGGTTCGAGATGTTTCAACCCGATCGCGCAGGGTCCGAGGAATTCCAATTGGACCGCCTCGGGGGACGCCCGCCGGCCGTCGATGCTCAACTGATTGTGATCGGAGAAGAGCCCCAGCAGCCGATCGCGGGCGGCGTTCATTTCGGCCGGCTCCAGGAAGTCTCGATCCGCGCGGTCGATCGGAAACCATGTTTCG
>JAPULF010000239.1 GCA_027295245.1 Planctomycetota bacterium | reverse complement strand
TTCCTGAGGCCGAGCATCTTGTTTGACCGGGCGCGGGACGCGATGGATCGAGCGGAAACGGCGCGGGTCGCAGCGGTCGACGCCGATGACTCGCAGTCGGAGACCCGTTCGCGTAATCGGTAGCGCGACTTGCGCCGTGGGCTGCCGGCGCAAGCGGCCGGAATGGCGGTAATTAACAGGCGACGCCGCGAGGTTTCGCCACACGCGGAGTGCCGTTAGAATGCCGCGGTCCGCTGGATGCCCATGAACCAGCGCATTCGCGGACCCGTAGGAATCGTCGCTCGATAGACCCAGACGCCGGGATCGTCGTGGGGTCGGCAATGGGACAGGCTACACCCCGCATCGAAAGGGAAGGTTTTGCCTCGCGGAAAAATAAAGCTGGATTGCAAGTTGGAGACGTTGGCCATCCTCGACCCCGAGGGCAACGCCGATGAGGCCCTCGAACCCAAGATCGAGGCGGCCGATCTGCGCCGACTCTTTCGGGGCATGTTGGCTTCACGCCGTTTCGACGAGCGGATGTTGAAGCTTCAGCGGCAGGGGAGAATCGGAACCTACGGCCCCTCGGTGGGACAGGAGGCGGCCTCGCTCGGACCGGCATTCGCGATCGGACCCAAAGATTGGTTCGTACCGGCTTTTCGTGAAACCGCCGGGATGTTGTGGCGCGGCTGGCCGATGTCGAAGATCATTCTCTGGTGGTCCGGCAACGAAGAAGGGGCCAAGGTTCCCGACGACATCAACGATCTGCCGATTTGCGTGCCGGTTGCCTCGCAATGCCTGCACGCCGCCGGGTTGGCGTGGAGTTGTAAGCTGAACGGCACCGATCATGTCGCGATCGGATTCCTCGGCGACGGGGCGACCAGCGAGGGCGATTTTCACGAGGCCATGAACTGTGCCGGGGTCTACCAGGTCCCGCTGATCACGGTCATCCAGAACAACCAGTGGGCCATTTCCCATCCGCGCGCCAGGCAGACGGCTTCGGCGACCCTGGCCCAAAAGGCCGCCGCCTACGGCTTCGATGGCATTCAAGTGGACGGGAATGACATACTCGCGATGATCGTCGCCACGCGCGACGCGGTGAAAAAGGCACGCGCCGGCGGCGGACCCACGCTGATCGAGGCGGTCACCTATCGATTGGGCGTTCACACCACGGCGGACGATCCCAAAAAGTACCGCACCGACGAGGAAGTCGAGCTGTGGAAGCCGAAGGACCCGCTCATCCGCTTCGGGCGGTATCTCAAGCGGAAAAAGATCCTGGACGACAAGGGCCGCGGCCTTCTGGAGGAGGAAGTGGCCAAGGAGATCGCGGCCGCGGTGGAAACGGCGGAGGCGTACGAGCCGGATGTGTCCGCCCCGTTTCACCATACGCTTTCCGAAATGCCGGATCATCTCCGCGCACAGTTGGCGGAGTTTCAGGCGTATCGTCGCTCGATCGGCGAAGCCGTTCCGGAAGAAGAAGACGGCCGCGGCCGATTGCAGGGAAATGTAGGCGTGTTTTGAACGGACGTTCGGCGTTGGCACAGCCGAGTCCGTCTTGAGGAATTGCTTTCATGGCGCAGATGACGATGGTCAAGGCCCTCAACCTCGCATTGCGAGAGGCCTTGGCCGAAGACAAAAAGACGATGATCATCGGTGAAGACGTGGGGCAGGACGAGGGTGTCTTTCGCGTCACCGAAGACCTCTTGAAGGAGTTCGGGCCGGACCGCGTGGTGGACACGCCCGTGGCCGAGTCCGCCATAGTCGGTTTGGCGTTGGGACTGGCGTTCAACGGTTTCAGGCCGATTTGCGAGATGCAGTTCTCCGGTTTCGGCTACTGCGGATTCGCCCAGATCGAGAATCACCTTTCGAGATATCGCAATCGCACCCGCGGTCGCTACGCGGCCCCGCTCGTCATTCGAATGCCATACGGCGGCGGCATCCGGGCCATCGAACATCACAGCGAGAGTCGCGAGGCGTTTTTTGCACAAATGCCCGGGCTGAAACTCGTCATCCCGTCCGGGCCGCGAAATGCCCGGGCCTTGCTTCGGGCGTCCATACTCGATCCCGATCCCGTCATGTTCTACGAGCCCAAGGCGTGCTACCGGGCCTTTCGTGAGGAAGTGCCCGACGAACCCGAGACCCTGCCGATCGGCAAGGCCCAGGTCGTTCGGGCCGGCAGCGACGTCACCCTGATCTCGTACGGGGCGTCGATGCGGCCGACGCTGGAGGCCGCCGAGGAGCTGGAGGAGGAGCATCGCGTGGACGCCGAGGTGATCGACTTGCTGGGCCTGGTCCCGATGGACACCGAGACGATCAATGCGTCGGTGCGGAAGACGGGCCGTTGCGTGGTGGTTCACGAGGCCCCGCGCACCTGCGGGCCGGCCGCGGAAGTCATCGCGCGAATCGTGGAAAACAGTCTCATGTACCTGGAAGCCCCCATCCATCGCGTAACGGGCTATGACCTCGTGATGCCGTTCTTCGCGATGGAGAAGTATTACCTACCGAATTCGCAAAAGGTTGTGGCGGCCGCACGCGAGGCGGTCAACTTTTAGAAAGTGGCGCGGCGGGCGGACATCGAAGGCAAAGATTTTCGGCGATGGGTGTCCATCGTTTTTTTGGGCAGGCAATAGATGGGCAAAGAATTCAAGCTGCCGGATCTCGGTGAAGGCATTCAAGAAGGCCAGATAATCAACGTCCTGGTCGAGCAAGGTGAATCCGTAGTGGCGGACCAGGCGGTACTCGAGGTGGAAACGGACAAGGCCGCAGTGGAGTTGCCGGTTCCGTACGGCGGGGTGATCACGTCGATCAGTGTCAAGGTGGGCGACACCGTCCCGGTGGGCGCGGTGCTGCTCACGGTCGGCGAATCAGGCGAGGCCGATGGAGCAAAGTCGACCGCCGGCGCCAAATCGCCCGTAGCCGCCGAAAGCACGCCTCCCTCAACGCCATCACCCGTCCGCGACCGGGAGTCCGCCCGGCAGAGCCGAAGCGCTGCGGTTGCCGAAGCGCCCCGCCGGCATGTGGGCCCGATTCCCGCCGCTCCGGTGGTCCGCCGCTTGGCTCGTGAGATGAAGATCGATCTGCGTCAGGTTCGGGGAACAGGGCCGGGTGGACGCATCGTGCGCGAAGACGTCGAGCGCTTCTCCCTGGCGGGCCCCTCCGGACGCGAAGCCGGAAGCGGATCCCCGTCGCGAACCGTGCCGGACACGATGGTCGATGCGCCGGTCAGGCCGGCGGCCGAACGCGTGACGCCCGCCGGCGCCGATGCGGCCGAATCCCTTCCCGACTT
>JAPULF010000238.1 GCA_027295245.1 Planctomycetota bacterium | reverse complement strand
CAAATGGGACACACGATCGCATCTCGATCCAGCGGATTCGGAGGGTATCAGGCGATCATGTATGATAATAAAAACGACGTCTATGTCGGGGCGTCTGAATCACGAAAGGACGGACAGGCGGCAGGGTATTAGAGCTGCCCGCTGATATTTGCGTGGCACCGCTTTTCGAACGGTGTATTCTCCGGTTGGAATCCAGAGCCACACCCTGTGTTGTTCGTTGCCGCGCACGTCCGTACCGGAGTCGGAGTCAGCCATGAAGATACGATCCACCACAATCCTGTCGGTGCGACGCGACGGCCAGGTCGCCATGGGCGGGGACGGTCAGGTCACGCTCGGCGAATCTATCGTCAAGGCCGACTCGGTGAAGGTGCGTCGCCTGTACAAGGGCGCGGTCTTGGCGGGATTCGCCGGCGGGGCGGCAGATGCCTTTGCCCTGCTGGATCGATTCGAGGGCAAGCTCGAAGAATACAAGGGCAACACCAAGCGGGCCGCGATCGAATTGGCGAAGGACTGGCGCAAGGACCGGGTGCTGCGCCGGTTGGAGAGCCTGTTGGCGGTTGCCGATACCGAGACAGCCCTGATGATCAGCGGCAACGGAGACGTGATCGAACCCACCGACGGCATCCTGACGATCGGCAGCGGCAGCCCCTCGGCCCTGGCCGCCGCCCGGGCGTTGTTGAACCACACGTCGCTGACGGCGAAAGAGGTGGTCGAGACGGCCCTTAAGATCACCGGCGAGATTAATATCTACACCAATCTGAACGTGGCCGTGGAAACGCTGTAGGTCCGGACTCGTACTACGAGCCCAGAGCGCAAGCGATGGGTCGATTGCGGACCGATGTGATCGCCCGCCGATTTTCCTACTTGAGGAGTGTTGCAACCACGGCGCCGATGGCCGCCAGTGCGGCGATGGCGGAGAACCATGTCGCGGCGCCGCCTCCCTTGGATGCGATGCGGTCAGTTTGCTTGGTTACGTGAGACTGCAATTCCCGTTGCCGGCTGGTAAGTGCGTCGGTGAGGTCCTTCATGCCGGCAAGCACATTGCGGGACTCTTGCTGTTGTTTCAAAAGTAAGTCCCGAACGACGTTGAGGGCGCGCGCGACCTTGCGCTGCATCTGGTCGATCCGGTCTGTCGCTTCGTCCGGCTTGCGCCGCTCTTCCCTCGACAGGCGGACTTCCTGATCCAGGGATTCGAGGCGTTCGTCGATTGAACTGATTGCGTCTACCTGCGTGTGGGCCAATTCGGCCTGCGTCGCGACGATCTGTCGGACGCGACGGGCCTCTTCCATCGCCTCGGACGTATACTGAAGGACCGAGTCGAGGCTGCCGTTGGTTCCTTCACTCGGCGTAGCCAGTTTGCCCACGGTTGCGACCAGTCGTTCGAGCGCGGCCACGGTCTGGTCGGCACGCGCGGCGGACGCGGCGAATTGCTGCTCGACGGATTCGATCAGTTGGGCGATTCGTGGGTCGTCGGTCATGGTCGGATGGTGCGTGTCCATCGGTTCCGTGCTCCGTTGGGCTGCGTCGCGCGATAGTTCCTGGGCGCTTGGGGCAGGCTCCGGGGAAAGCGGGGCAGCGTTTCCTCCTTGAACAAATTTGACAAGCCTCTTCCAATAACTGCTCATCCGTGTGGGCTTATGTTATCCAATCGGCGGTGTTGGGTCAAAAGAACCCCGTGGGCCATGGTTCTATCATATCAACGTCGCGAAGGCCGGCATCGTTCGGTGATGCCGTGGCGTCCGGCGAAGGCAGCGAGAGCGCGATGCCAGCTCGGATCGAATCTCGGGGTTGCATTGGATGGGCCGAGAATTCACAATGCGATTCCGCGGTCAGGGCTCGTTTCGCCCGCTTTGGGGGTTTGGGAGATGGTCATGTCACGGCTCGAGCAATTGGAGGCCCTTCTGACGAAGGAGCCCGATGACGCGTTTTTGAACTTCGGAGTGGCGATGGAGTTGGCGAAGGCCGAGCGGTATCCCGAGAGCCTTGCCCGATTCGATCAGGTCGTCAAGCTGGATCCGCACTACGTCGCGGCCCATTTTCACAAGGGCAAGACGCTGATTTCGATGGGCGACATGGACGCCGCCAAGCAGGCCCTGCGGGTCGGGATAGAGACGGCATCCAGTTGTGGCGAGCAGCACGCCCAAGGGGAAATGGAAGAGCTGTTGGCGAGCCTTTGATCGCCTGAGTCGGGCACGAAATAAACGAAATCCCGGCAGCCTTCGGTTGCCGTGCGAAGCACGAGTTGTCGAACAACGGCGAATCGCCGGGTGCGCGCGCATGGGCGCGTTGTGCAACGGCCGTTTGAAGCGACTCTACTATCTGTAGCCACGGTCCGGGCGCGGCCTGACGCACTTCGCCAACGGGCCGACTTGGAGGCAAGCCATGAACAGTAATAAGACAGCAAGCGTTCTTGTGGTTGTGTCGTTCGCGGGCATTGCGATCGGTGGGTTTGTATCGGAGGGGCAGGAACGGGACCTGCCGGGCGCTTCGAAGCCGCAGATCGACGAGGGTCGCGAGACGGCGACGCGTCCACAGTCTGGAGAACGCAATGTCGATCGAGATTCGTGGTGGTTTCCCAGCGAAATCGCAAC
>JAPULF010000237.1 GCA_027295245.1 Planctomycetota bacterium | reverse complement strand
AAAGTCCGGGGCCTTGCCGCTGAAGATCAGGCCCGCCGAGGTCAGCTTGTCGATGTATCGAGGATCAACCTCATACCGGTGTCTGAAGCGCAGCCGGATTTCACGGGCGTTGCCGTGCAGCCGTGCCGCCAGCGTACCCGGCGTCAACAGCAAGTCCTGTCCGCCGAGCCGCATGTTCCCGCCCAGCCCCTCGATCTGTTTCTGTTCGGGCAGAATGTCGATGACCGGATCGTTGCACGCCCGGTCGAATTCGGTCGATCCAGCGCCGGACATGCCCGCCACGTTCCGGGCGTACTCAATGACCGCCATCTGGAAACCAAGACAAATGCCAAAATACGGCAGGCCCATGGTTCGGGCCCGTCGAACGCAGGCGATCTTGCCCTCCACGCCGCGGCTGCCGAATCCGGCCGGCACGATCAGTCCGTCCAGGCAGGCCAGTTGTTCATTCACGTCGTCGGCCTGTTCCACCTTGGTGACTTCGATCCAATCGAGCTGCACGCGGACGCCCGCTCGCGTACCCGCGTGCTCCAGGGCCTTGATGATGGACGCATAGCTGTCGCGGACCGAGGTGTATTTGCCCGCGATGCCGATCGTGACCGATTCGGTCGCATTTCGAAGCCGCGACAGGTAGCCGTCCCACACGCCGATCGCCTTCCTCTCGGCCTCCGGGTGCACGCGATCGCCCAGCTTCAGGATGTCCAACACCACCGCGTCAAGCCCGGCGTTGCGGACCATCTCCGGGATGACGTAAACCGACTCCCGGTCGTGCATGCTGAACACCCGATCGGGCGGCACGCTCGAGTACATCGCGATCTTCTCGCGGGCCTTCTTTTGGATCGGGCTCTTCGCACGGCACGCGATGATGTGAGGTTGCACGCCGCGCTCCAGGAGTTGACGGATGCCGAGTTGGGCGGCCTTCGATTTCTGTTCGCCGAGCGCGGGCGGCTCGATGACGTAGGTCAGAGCCACGTAGCACATGCTGCCCGGCCCCTCCTCGAATGCAAGCTGGCGCAGCGCTTCGATGTAGTACGCGTTTTCGACGTCCCCCACCGTGCCGCCGATCTCGATGAACACCACGTCCGCGTCCGACGCCACCGCGAGTTGGCGAAGCCTGCTCTTCACCTCGCCGGTCACGTGCGGAATCATCTGCACGTCGCGGCCCAGGTAGTCGCCGCGCCGCTCCTTTTCCAGTACCGACGTAAAGATCTGCCCGCTCGTCGTGAAGTTCAGGCAACTGAGGTCCTGATCGAGCATCCGCTCGTAGGTCCCCAGGTCCATGTCGGTCTCCATGCCGTCGTCCAGCACGAACACCTCCCCGTGGCGATACGGATTGAGCGTTCCCGAATCGAGGTTGAGGTATCCCTCCAGCTTGATCGGAGCGATCGTCAGTCCCTTGTCCTTGAGGATCTTCGCCAGGCTGCTGGCGAAGATTCCCTTCCCCAGGCCCGACATCACCGTCCCGAACACCCCCACGTACTTGGTCTTGCCCGGCCGGTATCCCGCGGGCATGGGTGTGTAGAATTCGGTCTCATCCGAGTCGTGGGCGATGGACGCAAGCACGTCTCGCGCGGTCATGGTCGGCTCCGTTCTTGGCGATAGTTGCAACGATCTGCGTCGCTGAAGGGGTCATCTGACAATTATACAGTAGATGTCAAGCTCAACCCGCTGAGGCCGACTTTCGGCCCGCGCCGTCGGCAGGGACCCCATGCCCGCTGCCCGCCAATTGATCTAAGCCCCGCATTCGGTCAGAATCCGCCGTTTCTGATTCGATCGCCGGGCCGCGGGAGCCTTTCATGGAACATTTCAAGGATCTAACGACTTGGTTGGACGGCGTCGTCTGGACCAACTACCTGTTCTTCCTGCTGCTCGGATGCGGGCTGCTCTTTTCCATCGTGACGAAGGTGATCCAGTGGCGGGCCCTGACGCACGGCGTCGCCGTCATTCGCGGGAAGTTCGACCGCCCCGACGATGCCGGGCACATCTCGCACTTCCAGGCCCTTTGCGCAGCCCTCTCGGCGACGATCGGCCTGGGCAACATCGCGGGCGTAGGGATCGCGGTAACGATCGGAGGACCGGGGGCGGTCTTCTGGATGTGGGTCGTCGGCCTGTTCGGCATGGCGATCAAGTTCGTCGAGTGCAGCCTGGCAATGATGTTCCGCGACGTCCGCGACGTGCCCGACCCCGGGGCTCCGGCGCCGAAGGAAAAGGATGCGGAGTCCCGGACGCCGGATAGCAAGGGCAAAGCCCCGCTCGGTCCGGGGGCCGCCGAGCTTGCACGCGGCGAGGTCCGCGGCGGGCCGATGTGGTACATCCAAAAGGCCCTGGTCGATCCGCTGAAGGCCCGGGGCAACAAGGCCTGGGTGCTTTTCAAGATCTTCGCGATCATCTACGCGGTCGTGATCGCGGTGGCGTCGTTCGGCGGCGGGAACATGTTTCAGTCGTGGAACGTGGGAGACACGCTGGCAAGGGAAGGTGTCGACCAACGGTTGACCGGGGCGGTGATCGCTTTTCTCGTGTCGCTCGTGATCATCGGGGGCATCAAGCGAATCGGGGCGGTCGCGGGCAAGCTCGTGCCGTTCATGTGCATTGTCTACGTCCTCGGGGCGATGTCGGTGCTGGTTCAGAACATCGGGCTGATCGGTGAGACGTTCGCCTTGATAATCCGATCGGCGTTTTCGCAGGTTGCCGGCGAAGGCGCATTCTTCGGCATCGGGGCATACGCGGCCTTCGAATGGGGCCTGCGACGGGCCCTGTTTTCCAACGAAGCCGGCCAAGGGTCGGCGGCAATCGCACACGCGGCCGCAAGAACCGACGAGCCGGTCCGCGAAGGTGTGGTTGCGGCCCTCGGACCGTTCGTGGACACGTTGATCATCTGCACCATGACGGCGCTGGTGGTCTTGAGCACGGGCGTTTGGAACCGACCGCCGGTCGGCACAGTGGCGGCGGTGGACGGGGACACGATCGTCGTGGCCGCCACGCCGGCCGAGGATATTCCGGAGCAGATTCGGGCGGCCCACTACAGCGACCTGGCCGACAAGAACGTGAAGGTTTGGGCGTTCGTCGCGGCCCCGGAAGCGGAGGGAAAGGAGCCGACGCGCGTCGAGGCCGATACCGAATCGCTCGACGGAATGACGATCGAACAACTCTCCGCGATGAAGACATTCACGATCAAACTGACCCACAAGGAAGCGGACGACGATCCCGTCGCCCACGCCGAGAGTGTCAAGCTGCTGGCCGTCGGGCAGCCGGTTCATCTGGCATTGGCCGGGGCCCAGATTACGCGCTTCGCCCTCGACACGGTGGCCGTGGGGGTCGGGCGGTGGATCATCCTGGTGGGAGTCTGTCTGTTCGCGTTCAGCACCATGATCAGTTGGAGCTATTACGGCGAGAAAGGCACTGAGTACCTGTTTGGGGGGCGGGCCGTCCTGCCCTACAAGATTTTGTTCATCATCGCGGTGTTCATGGGGTGCGTGATCCAGGATTTTAAAACGGTCTACGATTTTTCCGACGCCATGACCGGGCTGACGGTGTTCTGCAACCTGCCGGTGTGCCTGATACTCCTGCCGACCCTGATACGAGCGTCGCGGCACTATTTTGCCCGACTGGACGGCGGGCAGATGCCCCGAACGCGGTAGGTCGGGCGTTCCGAGTGGCTAATCGCGAATACCGGAATCATGTCACGCCTAACATCCGGCGACATGAAACGTCCTTGTATGGGGAGGCATTCATGCGCGCTTCATACATGTGGGCGGCACTGGCGGCGGCATTGATATCTGCGCCCGTTCTGGGGCAACTCGACGAAGATGGCACGCACGTGACCCTTCGCGGCCAGTCGTTCGAGGTCTTTTCGCCGGACCGTTTGCGGGCCCGGGGCCTGGAGGTACCGGAGATTCCGCGCGAGCGGAACGCGGCGTGGGTCTATGTGGATGCCATCAACAAATTCGTACTCCCGCCCCAGGATGTGGACCACGAGGTCTTCGACGCCGCGGTAGCGGGAACGTGGCCGGAGGGCGAGGCGGGGAACAAGCTGTCCGACTGGCTGGAGCAGAACGAGCAGGCACTGGACCTGACCCGGCGGGCCGCGTCGATGCCGGAATACCACATGCCGCTGTTCCGCGGGGACAGCGACGCGCTGCTCATGGCCTTGCTCCCGCACCTTGCGCCGCAGCGGCAGTTGGCCAAGCTCCTGTCGGTGGATGCAACCCGCCAAATGGCGCAGGGCCGGGCCGAAGCGGCGATCGAAAACTACTTGACGACTCAGCGCATGGGGCACCAGGTAGGCCACGGCAACACGCTCATCGAAGGCCTCGTGGGCATTGCAGTCAGTGGTCTGGCGGAACGAGGCTTCATGCGGGTGGCCGACTCGGGTGCGGTCGACGGCGCGGTCCTTCAAGCCGCCGGCGCGGAGCTGGACCGATTGGCGGATTCGTTTCCCGACTGGGATGACATGGTTCGGGCCGAGCAGAAATGGGCGACCAGCGCCATCGACGACATGCTGGAACTGCCGGGGACGATGAATGTGTTGTTTGTGGGGGCGTCCGGTCCGACGCCGCCGCGTGCCGATCAAACAGGCTGGTCGCGATTGGCGACCCGTTTGAAGCGGCTCTATCTGCCCGACCGATCGATGAAGAAACACATGCGCGATCACTACGAGGCACTGATCGCCGCAAGCAAACACGAGGACGGGTCGGTGGGAATCGATCTCGAAGCGGAGGCGGCGCTGATGACGCGGCTTCCTGCTTGGGACGTCTTGGGGCGCATTTTGCTGCCATCGTTCTCGCGGTCGCACGAGCTGGCATTGCGGGGCCGAAGCAATCTTGTCCGGGCGCGAACGGCGCTGGCGGTTGCGGCGTA
>JAPULF010000236.1 GCA_027295245.1 Planctomycetota bacterium | reverse complement strand
GCTGGACTGCGACATGAACCACGACGGCGTGCCCAACGGCCTGGACATCCAGTTGTTCGTCGAATTCGTCCTGTCGGCCAACACACCGAACTGGCGGGATGTCTGCTCCGGGGACCTCGAAGAGCCACCCGACCAGACGATCGATCCCGACGACGTGGCGAAGTTCATTGACTGCCTCTTGTCGTAGAGTGCCCGACCGCTGAACTGTTCAATTAGGCTTTTGCCACCCGGCCAAGGCGGCATTCTTGCAGACTAGGATCGCTCTTCTTGCGAGCCGCTCGCTTCAACCCTCGATGTCGATTCCCATGCTGCGGGCGGTGCCGGCGATGATTCGCTTGGCGGAATCCATGGACTTGCAGTTCAGGTCTTTCATCTTCGTCTTGCAGATGGCCTCGACCTGGGCGTCGGTGACCGTGCCGACCTTTTCCTTGTTGGGGACGCCGGAACCCTTGGCAAGCTTGGCGGCGTCTTTGAGCAGGACCGAGGCCGGGGGGCTCTTGACCACGAAGTCGAACGTGCGGTCGGCGTAGACCGAGACGACCGCCGTAACGGGCATGCCGTTGAGGTGACGCGTCTTCTCATTGAACTGTTGGACGAACTGGCCGGGGTTGACGCCGTGTTGGCCGCAGGCCGGACCGACCGGGGGGGCAGGCGTTGCTTGACCGCCCGCTGCCATGACCTTGAATATCGCCGTTGGTGTTTTTCTCTTCTTCTTCGCCACTGATCCTGCCTCAGTCGTGATCGAATTCGATCATCGGGTGCCAATTTCGTCGCGGCGGGTCTGCCGCACATCAGGTCGCGATCAGACCGCTTCAACCTGCCAGTACTCGAGTTCGATGGGCGTGGGCCGGCCGAAGATCGTCACGATCACGCGAACCTGGCCCTTGTCGGGGTTTACCTCGTCGATTTCGCCTTCGAAATTCTCGAACGGGCCTTCCTTGACCTTGATGGCGTCGCCCTTCTTCATGCCGGCCATGCCCGCCAGGGTGGGCTGCTCGGCGGCCTTCGACACGATGCCGAGCATCTGCTCAACGTCGTGTGTCTTCATGGGGCTGGGCTTGCCGTCGGAGCCGATGAAATCACCGACGCCGAGCGTTTCCTTGATGATGTACCAAACGTCGTCCGGCACGCTGCCGTCCTCGTCGGTCACCATCTCGACGAAGACATAACCGGGATAAAGCTTTTGATCATAGACCTTGGCGACGCCGCCCCGCATGCGCTTCACGCGCTGGGTCAGCACCAGGATGCGACCGATCTGCTCATCCAGGTGTTCGATCTTGACCTTGCGGAGCAGGGCCTCTTTGACCTGGTCTTCCCGATTACTCGCCACGCGAAGAACGTACCATCGCATCCCCGGTCGCGTCGCGCTGCCTTCGTCGGTGGATTCGTCGGTGTCGGACTTCGCGGATTCGCCGGAATCGGTCTCCGCGGCGTCGGCGGGGGTCTCGGTGTCTTTCGAATCCGTCGTTTCGGCATCGGCTGAGGGAGATTCCGGCTCGGCCGAATCCTGCGATTCGGCGCCTTCGTCGCGAACCCCGTCCTCCGGTTCGTTTGCGCCCGTGTCATCCGATTGCGACGTCACCGCTTGGACTCCTTCTTTCTCGTCTACAGCCATCAGAACGATTCCCGCAACACATCGACCACGGTGGTGCCCTTGAGAACGCCGGCCCATCCGAAGATCGTCATGAAGAACAGGTCGACGATAAACAGCATGGAGCTCATGGACACGACCATGAATATCACCACCTTGGTCGATCCGATAATCTCCGCACGACTGGTCCAGTTCACCTTCTTCATTTCGCCTTCGGTGGCGATCAGGAAATCACACACCTTGCGGTTCAGGGCGAGTATCCAGTACCCGAACAGTCCGATTGCGATGATCACGCCCACGGGAATGAACACCTGCAGCCAGCGATGATCCAACATGTACAGCTTTTCGTACAGGGCGTACGCTCCCCAGCAGACCAATGCCCCGGATACGAAGCCGGTTCCGACGCGCGTGTGGTATCCCTGTCCGGACTTGTAGACATCGAAGAAACTACGCTTGCCGGCCCGTTGCGGGGCGCCGCCCGATTCCGGCGATGGACGCGTGCCACCGGCCGATCCTTCAGTCATGCGGTGTTCCTTTTCGGCGACCGCAACCGCCGTGCCGGAGTCGCCCTGGGATGTCTTGTGCGGCCGCTTGCCCATGCTTCACCTTGTTCCGTGGACGGGAGCCCCGGCACGCCTGCGTGCCGACGCTACCAGGAGCGAAGGGACTCGAACCCCCAACCTGCTGATTTGGAATCAGCTGCTCTGCCAATTGAGCTACGCTCCTTCGGTCGGGGAGCGGTTCCTTTCGGTCTACTTCCGCTTGACCTTGTGTACCGTGTGCTTGCGGTCGACCTTGCAGTACTTGCTCAGGCCTTCCTTCAAGCCCTCGGGGATTCCCTTGGAGACGTTAATCTCCGTACGGTAGTTCAGGCTGTCACACGTCTTGCACTGGAGCCAGACGTTTTCTCTTTTTTTCGACTTTGCCATTGCTGACGCCCGCTCAGAGTTATTCGAGAATCTTCGTGACCACGCCCGATCCTACCGTGCGCCCGCCTTCTCGGACGGCGAAACGCACGCCTTCTTCCAGAGCGACCGGCGCAATCAGGGTCGCCTCCAGGGTCACGTTGTCGCCCGGCATGCACATTTCGGCGCCGCCAAGCAACTTCAGGCTTCCGGTCACATCGGTCGTTCGCACGTAGAACTGAGGTCGATAGTTGTTGAAGAACGGCGTGTGTCGGCCGCCCTCATCCTTTGTCAGAACATAGACCTCGGCCTCGAACTTGGTGTGCGGCGTGATCGAGCCGGGCTTGGCCAACACCTGGCCGCGCTCCAGCTCGTCTTTGTCCACACCTCGAAGAAGCAGCCCGACGTTGTCGCCGGCCTGGCCTTCGTCCAGGGTCTTGTTGAACATCTCGACGCCCGTGACGATGGTCTTGCGGACCTCCTTGCACAAGCCGATGATCTCGACTTCTTCGCCGACGCGAATCATGCCGCGATCGATTCGACCGGTGCCAACCGTTCCGCGACCCTTGATGCTGAAAACGTCTTCGACGGGCATCAGGAAGGGCTTGTCCTGCTCGCGGATCGGCTCGGGGATGTTCTTGTCGAGGACCTCCATGAGTTCTTCGATGCACTTGGTGGCGGCCGGATCGTCGGGATTGTTCAGGGCCAGGTTCGCCTGACCCTTGATGATCGGCACGTCGTCGCCGGGGAAATCGTACTTGCTGAGCAATTCACGAACTTCCATTTCGACCAATTCGAGAAGCTCTTCGTCGTCCACCAGGTCGATCTTGTTCAGGAAGACGACCAAGGCCGGGACGTTGACCTGCCGTGCGAGCAGGACGTGCTCGCGCGTCTGGGGCATGGGTCCGTCCGCGGCACTGACGACCAGCACGGCACCGTCCATCTGGGCGGCGCCGGTGATCATGTTTTTGATGTAGTCGGCGTGGCCGGGGCAATCAACGTGAGCGTAGTGCCGGTTCTCGGACTCGTACTCGACGTGCGAGGTCGCGATCGTCAGGATTTTCGTGGCATCGCGGCGGCCGTCCTTTTCAGACGCCTTGGCAACTTCATCGTAGGCCTTGGCCTTCGCCAGCCCCTTCTTCGACTGCACGACGGTAATCGCGGCCGTCAGTGTGGTCTTTCCATGATCGACGTGGCCGATGGTGCCGACGTTGACGTGGGGTTTCGTTCGTTTGAATTTCTCCTTCGCCATTGCTGCGAATCCTCCGGTGCTACAGACGCATCTGTACGTTTTCCAATGTTGATTCCGTCTTCAATACGACGTTCCGTGCCCGCCGCCGGTTTAGATTCCGGCACCGGCAAACTGCTCCGTCCCGTCCTAATCGAAGGCAATTGTCTTTGAAGACCGGCCTTCCAAACGTATTCCTGACCGGCCGTGCTTGCACCACCCACCGGACGCATCCGATTCCCCGTTCGCAGCCGCCGAAACGGCGCGCACACGAGAATAACGTGCCAGGCGATAGCTGCTGGCGGGACTCGGACCCGCGACCTCGTCCTTACCAAGGACGCGCTCTACCAACTGAGCTACAGCAGCACATCCAAGCGCGCCCGTACGGCCGACACGGCAATAAGCTGTCCGTGGACCGACTTGAGGTCCAGCGCCAGCCCACGAATAAGACCCGCCAGTATAAGCGTTGCCTGCACACAGTCAATCGGAATAAGCCCCTCGCACGTCGGCTACACGGACCGGCGCCACCGAGGGTTTCGCCAGGATCGTTACCTCTTGTTATTAAAGAGGTTACGGATAGATAATCCCCCCGGAACCATCCCGTTTTTCATCCGCTATTCCGGCCTGCGATCTTGCAGCGTGAAGATCACCTGGTTGCCGACCTGTTCGCTGGGAAACCTCGCCTGAAGCGGCCCGAGCCGACCCCCCAATCGAACCGCATCGGCCACCGGCACGACGAATACGGAGTGGTCGACATCTTCCCGCACCTTTTGCAGATCGGGCTCCACGTCGAAGGGTCGATCCAGGTAGTACGCGAACTGCGGCGGAACGATGTTGCGAAAGTGATAGCCGCCGCGTTGCTCTTCCCGGATTGGATTGAGGAACATCAGGACTCGGTCGCCCGGAT